>NZ_BACT01000287.1:0-10925 GCF_000333255.1 Methylobacterium sp. B1
GGCCGCCCGCCCCGCCGGTCGCCCCGGGCTCCGACGAGGCCGAGGCCGGTCAGCGCGTAGACTCGGGACGGGATGCCCGCCATGGCGGCGGCGGTGCCGCCGACCAGGATCCCGCGGAGGGCGATGCAGTGGACGATGTCGGCCTTGAGGGCCTTGAGGATGGCCGCGAGCTGCCCGGCCGCGTAACCCGCGGCCATCGGGTTGAGGCTCGCCCGCTCGGCTTCCAGGGGCACGACCTGCGCGCCGGTCGCCTCGATGACGGCGCGATGGGCCCGGACCCGCGTCACCACCGCGACCGCGAGGCCCATGCCGATCGCCGCGCGGGCCATCGGCAGGAAATGCGAGGCGAAGAACCAGTCCTCGGTCACCACGAAGACCAGACGGCGCATCGGAACGGGCCTGTTCCCGGGGGTGGCTTCGGACTGCATCCGATCCCTCTAGCACGTCGGCGCGGATCGTCCTGCGACGCATGTGCTGCCCCGGAACGGCGATCCGGGGATGCCAGTTGATCGAGGCCTTCCCGCCGGGCGCTCAGCCGGGCGGCGTAGATGGGAGGGGTGGCGCATGGCGGGTGTCGAGACGGCGGAAAACGGCGGAGACCTCCGTGCGGCGGCGGCGGAGGCCGGCCTCGTCTACGTCGATGATGGCCGGCCGGGCCTGTCGCGCCGCCGCAGCGGCTCCGGCTTCCGCTACCTCGACGCGAAGGGCGCCCCGGTGCGCGACAAGGCTAAGCTCGCCCGCATCCGCGCGCTGGCGATCCCTCCGGCCTACACGGATGTCTGGATCTGCCCCCGCAGCAACGGCCACATCCAGGCGACCGGCCGCGATGCCAAGGGCCGCAAGCAGTACCGCTACCACCCGGATTTCCGGCAGGCGCGAGAGGCCAACAAGTTCTCGCGGATCATGGCCTTCGCGGACGCCCTGCCGGGCATCCGCCGGCGGGTCGATGCCGACATGAAACGGCCGGGCCTGCCCCGCGAGAAGGTGCTGGCCACCGTGGTCCACCTGCTCGAGACCACGCTGATCCGCGTCGGCAACGACGATTACGCGCGGACCAACAAGAGCTACGGCCTGACGACCTTGCGCGATCCCCATGTGCGGATCGCGGGTTCGGCCCTGTCGTTCCGGTTCAAGGGCAAGAGCGGCAAGATCTGGGACGTGTCGCTGAAGGACCGGCGCGTCGCCCGGATCGTGAGGCCTGCCAGACCTGCCTGGACAGGAGCTGTTCCAGTACCTCGATCCGGACGGCACGCAGCGCGACGTCACCTCCTCGGACGTGAACGCGTATCTGCGGGAGATCACCGGCGAGGACTTCACCGCCAAGGATTTCCGGACCTGGGCCGGTACGGTGCTGGCGGCGCTGGCGCTGCGCGAGTTCGAAAGCTTCGACAGCGAGGCGGGGGCCAAGCGCAACATCCGCGCGGCCATCGAGAGCGTCGCCGGCCGCCTCGGAAACACCCCGACGATCTGCCGCAAGTGCTACATCCACCCGCAGATCCTCGACTGCTATCTGGAGGGTGACCTGCTCCTGCAGGTGAAGGGCGCGGTCGAGTCCGAGCTGAGTGAGGATCTCTCCCGGCTGCGGCCGGAGGAGGCGGCGGTGCTGGGGCTGCTCCAGGCACGGCTGTCCGCGGCCGGGGATAGCGTCCGGGCCGGGGCGCGGGTCAAGCCGGCGGGAACGCGCATGCGGAGCTCGAAGAAGCCGCGGGATAAGGTTGCGGCGCCGACGACCGCTTCCAAGACGTCCGGCATGGCCGAGACCGCGCCGAAGGCCAAACGGACTTCCCGGGTCCGCAGGAAGGCTGCGGCTGCTTAGGGGGGCGGTCCCGGCGGGACCGCCCGGAGTCCCGCTCAGTGCCGGGACTGGTTGTCGTTGCCGGATGACCGGCTGTCGGTCCCGCGCCGGACCTGCTCCCCGCTCTCGACGACGGGCGCAAGTCCGAGCTGTCGGGCGAGAGAGACCAGATCCTTCAGCCGTCCGGTCTGGGTCTTGCGCCGCAGGTTGAGCCGGTGAGTCTCCACGGTGCGGACGCTGAGCGCCAGCCGGCGCGCGACCTCCTTGTTGCTGAACCCGGAGCTGAGGAAGCGCAGCACCTCGGCCTCCCGGGGCGTGAGCCCGAGGCCGTCCCCCGCCTCGGCCGGTAGCGCCACCGGTTGCTCCGGGGGAACAAGGCAATCGGAGCCCTCGGCGAGAGCGAGCAACGCGGCGCCGAGTTCCCGCGGCGACTTGGACCGCGCCACGAAGGCGTCTGCGCCCGCGGCCAGCAGGGCGCGCAGGTCGTCCGCCGTGAGGGCGCCGAAGGCGACCAGCGTGCGGAGGTTCGGCTGCCGCTCCTTCAGCGCGACGATGCGGGCAATGCCGTCGGCCAGCCGGATCTCGTCGAGAAAGACCAGGGCGACGATGCTGCCGGCGTCAGCGCGGTCCAGATCGGCTTCCCCAACGGTGTGGAACTCCGGCATGTGTTCCAGTGTGGCGCGCACCGTCGCGCTCAGGTCCTCCGGCTCATCCAGGATCAGGACGCCAACGGCCGTACTCATGACCTCGCACCTCGCTCTCCCAGCTTGATACAGGCGGCCGGGATCGAAGGCGAAGTTCCAAGATCCGTTCCAATAACGGTTGATGAATATTAAGCTTTATATTGGCGGAATCGCGCCGCTCTGGCGGATACTCGGCGGATGGATGCGCCGATCTGGGACGACGTCCGAACACTGTTCGACAGACTGTGCCGATTTGGGCCTGCCCCGCCGTCTCAACCTGCGACGGCCCGGGCCCCCTCGCCCCGGTCCGGCACCACCCGGTTCCGGCCGCTTCCCTTGGCGGCGTAGAGGGCGATGTCCGCCCGCTTGACCAGGGCCTCGATGCTGTCGCCGTCGCGCCACGTGCTGACGCCGAAGCTGCAGCTCAAGCCCACCGGCCCCTTGGTCCCGCGGATCTTCAGGGCCTGGACGCCGATACGAAGATATTCGGCATGCGCCACCGCCCTCAGAAGGCTGCAGCCCGGCAGGATCACGGCGAATTCTTCCCCGCCGAGGCGTCCGGCGATCCCCTCCCCGGAGATCGTCTCGGCCACGGCCTTGATCGCCACGTCGCCGACATCGTGACCGTGCTCGTCGTTGATGCGTTTGAAATGGTCGATGTCGAGCAGGATCGCCGAGATCGCGGGCGGGGTCCGGTGCTGCTCCACGGCGATGCGCGCCCGGTTGAAGAAGGCGCGCCGGTTGTAGGAGCCGGTCAACGGGTCCGTTTCGGCGAGGCGGATCAACTCCTCTTGCAGGGTCGTCAGGCGCTCCGCCGCGCGCAGCCGCGCGTTCAGTTCCTCAGCGCTCGGCGGCTTCTCGATGAAGTCGTCGGCGCCGCTGTCGAGGGCCTCGGCCAGGCTGCGGACGTTGCGCGCCGACGACATGGTGATGACGTGCAGCGGCCCCCGGGATTCCGCGAGCAGCCGGGCCGACCAGCAGAGCTCCAGCCCACAGAGCGGCCGGACCTCCAGGCTGGTGATCAGGACGCGAACCGCGGGCGTCGCCGCCAGGAATTGCAGCGCCTGCTCGGAATCCGTGAAGGCGTGCACCGCGTGGCCCCGAGGCTCGATCAGCGACGTGATGATCTGCAGCACGACGCGGCTCGAGTCGACGATGACAATCTGCATGGCGTGACCCGCAACTGAGATCCGCGGTTTAAGCTGGAAGGCTTAACTCCCCCCCAACGGAGCTGATTTCAGCATGAGCGTGGCGATTACCACTCCGGATCGGCGCTATATCGTTGTTCGGGAACGCCTGTGGCGCTGCGCCAACCCGGATTTGTCAGAGGCCTGCAGGGCGGCGCTGGTGAAGCGCCTGATGGCCGCGCGCCGGGACGTCAAGCACGCCAAGCAGGCTGAGCGGGCCGGCGAAGCGGGGGCCGCGGAAGCGCTGACGGCCGCCAGGGCCGCGGTCGACGCGGCCAAGATCGCCCTCGGCGAGCGCGGGCCGGTCTGGTGGACGGACGGCGCGCCAGACCTGAACCGGCACCTCGTCCGCAACACGCCCTACGCGCCGTGGTTCGCGGCGCTCACCGCCGGGGAACTCGAACCGCGATGACCCGTGCCCCGGCCACCGGGTCTGCGCCGACCGCGCGCTCGTGGCGCCGAACCTTGGGCGCGGCGTTGATCACCGTCAGGGTCGGCTGGGCCGCCGGAGCGGCCGGAATCCCCGTCACCGTCGGGATGCCGTAAGTGCCGTAGCTCCATGGAGCGGGCACGATCTGGCTCGGGCGCGGCACGCGGGTCAGCGGAGCGCCGATATAGGTTCCGCGCACGAATTCGCCGGCGAAGCTCGGATCGCCGGCATAGCCCGAACCGTACGAGACCGGCGCGTAGGGCTCGATGCTCCGGAAGGTCTGCGCCGACGCGGGCGCAGCCGCCGCCAGGGCGATCACCGTCAGGACCATCCGGTTTGTCATGAGGCCGGCTCCGATGAGGGGCGGCGCGCTCGGTCCGCGCCGGATGCGGGGCCAACAGACCGGATCATCCGCCGTTCCGCGTTTCCAGCCGCGGAGAGTGCTGAATAACCCCTCATACCGGCACGATCGACGCTCGGATGCGGCACACTCACCGGCAGGTGGTGATCCGCCGGACCACCCAGCCCTCCCCTTCGATCCACAGGCGGCGACGGGCCCGGCTGCAGGTGACGTCGTCGTCCCGCTCCACGGTCGCGCCGTGAACCTGCGGATCGGCTTCGGCGACCTTGGTTTCGACAGGGGTGGGTGCGGCCTGAGCCGCGAGCGGCATGAGGAACAATGCGGCGGCGGCTGCGCCGGCGGCAATCAAACGGATCTTCATGGCGGGAAACGCGCTCTGCGGCCGTGCTTGGGGATTCGCTTCAGGAATGCACGGGCCGGCGGTTCGGTTGCATCCGCTGCGGTGAGCCGTGCGCCCTCTCACATCCGCGGCCGCGGCGCTTAGATTTCCCGGCATTCGCGAGTAAGGAAGAACAAAACCGGACGCGCCGGTGTCCTGACGTCCTGCGAGGTCCCTGATCGCGGGCTGCGCGGCTCGGTCCACGAAGCAAGGGTTCATGAGCAAGCCGAAGCCTCCGACCAACGCGCTCCTGACGCCGGAGAAGCGTGCCGAAGATGTGGATCAGACGATCCGCCCTCTGAGCCTGTCCGAGTTCATCGGGCAGCGTGCGGCGCGGGCGAACATGCAGGTGTTCATCGAGGCGGCGCGGAAGACCGGCCAGGCGCTGGACCACGTACTGTTCGTCGGCCCCCCGGGCCTGGGCAAGACGACGCTCGCCCAGATCGTGGCGCGCGAACTCGGCGTGAACTTCCGCTCGACCTCCGGCCCGGTGATCGCCAAGGCCGGGGACCTGGCCGCGCAGCTCACCAACCTGGAGGAGCGCGACGTCCTGTTCATCGACGAGATCCACCGGCTCAACCCGGCGGTGGAGGAGATCCTCTACCCGGCCATGGAGGATTACCAGCTCGACCTGATCATCGGCGAGGGCCCGGCGGCGCGCTCGGTCAAGATCGAGCTGCCGAAGTTCACGCTGGTGGGCGCCACGACCCGGGCGGGGCTGCTGACCACGCCGCTGCGCGACCGGTTCGGGATCCCGATCCGGCTGGAATTCTACGAGATCGACGAGCTGGAGCAGATCGTGGCGCGCGGGGCGCGGGTCCTGGGCCTGGGGATGTCGGCGGAGGGCGCCAACGAGATCGCCCGGCGGGCGCGGGGCACGCCGCGGATCGCCGGGCGTCTCCTGCGGCGGGTGCGGGACTTCGCCGTTGTGGCGGAGGCCGAGACGGTGACGCGGGCGATCGCCGACCGGGCGCTGCAACTGCTCGACGTGGACGCGGCCGGGCTCGACGTGATGGACCGCAAGTACCTGAGCCTGATCGCGCGCTCCTTCGGGGGCGGGCCCGTGGGGATCGAGACGATCGGGGCGGCCCTGTCGGAGCCGCGCGACGCGATCGAGGACATCATCGAGCCGTATCTCATCCAGCGCGGCTTCGTGCAGCGCACCCCCCGCGGCCGCGTCCTCACCCGGCACGCCTACCGCCACATGCAGCTGCCGGAGCCGAAGCGCGAAACGCCGGGACAGTTCGGCTTCTTCGGAGACGACGCGCCGTAAGGCCCGCCGCCGACCTGCCCATGCATGGAGTTCGGATCAGCATTTCCCGCGGCTCATGCGCCGATTGCCCCGAAAACCGAGGCTCCCGCAAAGAGGTTTTGCGGCGCACCATCAGTAAGTCGCTGCGGTGCAAGCCCTTTTGGCGACGGCGCTCAAGCAATATTGCTAAGCTTAGATGCCGACTTTGCTGATGATCTGCACGAAAAAAGTGACGGATCTCATGGAACAGCGCCCAAACGCGACAGTTGTGGAGGCGACCGCGCTCAGTCTGCTGGGCGCCGGCAAGCCTGTTGGGATCGAGGCCCTGTCTCTCTGATCGCGACAGATCTTCGAGATCTCAAAAACAACGTCAGGGATAAACTTCCGCCATGAAGAAGCTTACGCTCGCCGTGCTCGGCCTGTCCGTCGCCGCCATCTCTGCGCCGGCCTTCGCGCAGGACGCCCTTCCGATCCGCGTGCTGCCCTTCGCCAATCAGGACGGCGTCGGCGCCGCTGCGACCGAGACGCCCGCCTTCCGGGCCGAGGCGCTCCGCTCGGATGCTGCCAGCATCGAGGCGAGCCGCATGGCCCTTCAGCGGTCGCGGAACCCGCAGGTCCGCAACTACGCCAACCGCGTCCTCGTCGAGCGCAAGGCGACCACCGACGCGCTGCTGCCGCCGAACACCTCGCTGTCGCGCAGCGGATCGGTCGTGTCCGATAACCAGGGCATCCGCACCGACCTGAGCAACCCAATCGGCCTCGTGCTCGCCCCGGTCACGGTGGCTGCCAATATCGGCACCGGCATCGTCGGCGGCGCTCTCGGCGCGGTCGGGCTCGTCGACAACAACCCGGCCGAGCCGGGCCGCCGCGTGGCCCTCGGTGACCGCGGCCAGGCGCGTCTGGCGCAGCTCCAGGCGGCGCGCAGCGGCCGGGCCTTCGACCGGACCTATATCGACCAGCAGGCCCGCTCTGACGCCCGCACCCTGGCGCTCTACGACGCCTACGCCAAGTCCGGCGACAATGCCCAGGGCCGCAAGTTCGCCACCGAGGCGCTGCCCTACATCGCCGACGAGCACGCCCATTCGGCGAGCCTCGCGGCCCGCATCGGCGGCTGAGCCGCGCGTCATCGCTGATCTGTGCGAGGGCCGCCCCCGGGCGGCCCTCGTCGTGTTGCGCCGTCGCTCAGGCCGTCGCTAAAGGAGCGCATGAGCGCGATCGAGCCCCCCATGCACGAAACGGCCGAGGTCGATGGCCAGGGCCACCGGCTTGGCGTGCGGGTCTACTACGAGGACACCGATTTCTCGGGCTTCGTGTATCATGCGAGCTATCTGCGCTTCCTGGAGCGCGGCCGCACGGAACTCCTGCGGGAACTCGCCGGCGATCAGTCCGATCTGCACCGCGACGCCCGGGGTCTCGTGTTCGTCGTGCGGCGCATGAGCCTCGATTTCATTCGGCCGGCCCGGATGGATGATCTCCTGACCGTCGTCACCCGGACCCGCGCCCTGCGCGGCGCATCGATGCACCTGACCCAGGACGTCCGGCGGGGCGATGCCGTTCTGGTTTCCGCCGATGTGACAGTCGCTTGCGTGCGGGACGGGCGCGCCGTGCGCCTCCCGGACGCGCTCCGGCAGCGTCTCGCGCCGGGAGAGGCCGCCTGATCAGATTTTGCAAAAGCGACCGCCGGCTCTGCGGCGGATACCCGGATCAGCCAGCGCCATGAGCGGATCATCCGTCGGCTTGCCAATGCAAGCCTGTCTGGAGCTCAGCCCGCCCGGGATGGATCGGCCTCGCACAGCACGCGGGCGAAGGCGTTGACGATGGTCATCGCGTCATACTCGATCGAGACCAGCTGGTAGCCCATCCCGACCATTTCCCGCGCCCGCGCAGGAGATGGCGCGAAGGCGCAGGGGATCTTGCCGGCCGCCCGGGTCTTGCGCGCGATCTCGCTGAGGGCTGCCGTCACCGCCGATCCCAGGGGATCGATGACGGTCCCCTGCGACAGGGCGATCGACAGGTCGGCGGGCCCGACCAGGATCCCGTCGATGCCCGGTACGGCGAGAATCGCCTCCAAGTCGGCGATCGCCGCCTGGGTCTCGCACATGGCGATCGTGAGGGCCCGGTCGTTGGCGCCTGCGAGGTAATCCGCCCCGTTCCGGAGCCCCGACAGCCACATGGCCCGGTCCGGCCCCCAACTCCGCTGGCCCACCGGCGGGAATTTCGCGGCGGCGGCGAAGGCCTCGGCGTCCGCCACGGTGTTGATCATCGGCGCCACGACGCCGGCGGCGCCGGCATCGAGCATCCGCGAGACCATGGCGAAGTCGCCCACCGGCACCCGCACCAGCGTCGATTTGCCGGCCAGCGCCACTTCCGTGATCGCCGCACAACAAGATTTGTAATCGTGGGTGCCGTGCTGTTGATCCAGGAGCACGGCATCGAAACCGGCGCGCGCCAGGAAGCCGGCCACCATCGGGTCCGCGATCATGGACCAGCCCAGGAACCGGGCCGGGCCGGTGGGCAGCAGGTCGGGCAAGCTGGGAACGGGGAGGGTCATGCGCGTCCTGCGTGGATCTCAGGGCTCTCGACTCGGCGCCGCTGGCGGCGACCATACGGGAGGCTCTTTCGGCAGGTCCAGCCCGAACGGCGCGGAAGCCCGCGTCCGGTGCCTCAGGATCGCCTGGATCGAAACCGATCCTTAACCCTGCCGCGCCCTTAACGGAGGCGATGCCACGGCGGGGCGCGGGGCCGCCGACGGCCCTTACTTTCGACAGATTCGCGGGCGACAGCGTTGATATCGCTCACGGATCCGGCGGACGCGGGCCTCGCCCGGCGCATCGCGATCCGGAGCAGGAGATCTCGACGGATGAACCCAGCCGACGCGATGCAGGCCGCGCCTGTCGCCGACATGACGCTGCTCGGCCTGTTCCTGCAGGCCCACTTCGTCGTGAAGATCGTGATGATCGGGCTGCTCAGCGCCTCGATCTGGTGCTGGTCGATCATCGTCGACAAGACACTTCTGTTCCGCCGGACGAAGGCCGAGATGGACGCGTTCGAGGACGCGTTCTGGTCCGGCCGCTCCCTGGAGGAGCTGTTCCGCTCGTTCAACGACCGTCCGGCCACCGGCCTCGCCGCCGTCTTCGTCGCCGCCATGCGGGAGTGGAAGCGCTCCTTCGAGGGATCCGGTCGGCAGATCCAGTCGCTCTCGCAACGCATCGAGAAGCAGCTCGACGTCACCATCCACCGCGAGGTCGAGCGGCTTGAGTCGCGGCTCCTGTTCCTCGCTTCGATCGGTTCGGCCGGCCCGTATATCGGCCTGTTCGGAACGGTCTGGGGCATCATGACCGCCTTCACGTCGATCGCGGCCTCGAAGAACACGTCGCTCGCGGTCGTCGCTCCCGGCATCGCCGAGGCGCTGTTCGCCACCGCCATCGGCCTGTTCGCCGCGATCCCGGCGGTGCTCGCCTACAACAAGCTCCAGGCCGAGGTGACCAAAGCGCAGTCGCGCCTCGAGGGCTTCGCCGACGAGTTCTCCGCCATCCTCTCCCGCCAGATCGACGAGCGGCTGCCGCTCGCCGCCTGACCCGGCTGATCCAGAGGAGAATGATCCATGGGCATGGCAGCGGGCGCATCGCAGGGCGGCAAGCGCCGCCGGCGCCGGGGCCGCCGCGGCGGTCCCATCAACGAGATCAACATGACGCCGTTCATCGACGTCGTGCTCGTTCTCCTGATCATCTTCATGGTCGCGGCGCCGATGATGACCGTGGGCGTTCCCCTGGATCTGCCACAATCCAAGGCCTCCCCGCTGAATTCCGACGTGAAGCCGATCACCCTGTCGATCCGCCAGACCGGCCAGGTCTTCCTGGGCGAGGACGAACTGACGGACGACACGATCGTGCCGAAGCTCATGGAGACCGCCAAGACCGGGACCGAGGAGCGCGTCTTCGTGCGCGGCGACAAGCGGGTCGATTACGGCCGCGTGGCGCAGGTGATGGCGATCGTGACCGGCGGCGGCTTCAAGAAGGTCGCCCTCGTCACCGAGCCTGAGCATCAGTAGGGCCGTCCCGTGGAGTTCCGCTTCGACCGCAAGGAACCGGGTGTCTGGATCTCAGCCGGCACCCATGTCGCGCTGCTCGCGCTGGCGCTCGTCAGCGTTGCGGCCCCGGCCCTGCCGGAGGCCCAGGAGGGCGTGCCCGTCGAGGTGATCACCGAGAACCAGTTCTCCGAGATCACCAAGGGTGAGCGGCAGGCCGACAAGCCGATGCCGAACGCGACGTCGCGGGCGGACCGCAAGGCCGAGAAGTTCGAGGATCGCGAGCCCGAGAACGCCAAGACCGACGCCCCCACCGCCCCCACCCGCACCGCCGAGATGAAGCTCGCCAACGCGGAGGAGATGCCGCTCCGCGGCGAGCCGGATCCGCAGGAGGCGGCTCAGGCCGCGAAGGCGGCGCAGGAGAAGCGCGACGCCGAGAAGGCGGCCGCCAAGGCTGCGGAGAAGGCTGCGGAGAAGGCCGCCGCGGAGAAGGCTGCGGCCGACAAGGCCGCCAAGGCCGAGGCGAAGGCCAAGTCCGAGGCCGCCGCTGCCAAGGCCGAAGCCGAGAAGCGCGAACAGCTCGAGAAGCTGATCGAGAAGCAGGAGGCCGAAGCCGAGGCCGCCGCGCAGAAGGCCGCCGCGAAGGCCAAGGCCGAGGCCGCCGCCAAGGCCGAAGCGGCCAAGGAAGCTGCGAAGGAAGCCGCCAAGAAGGCCGCGGACGCCAAGGCGAAGGCCGAGGCGGAGGCCGAGCGCCAGAAGGAGATCGCCGAGGCCAAGGCCGAAGCGGAGCGCGAGAAGGCGGAAGCCGCCG
>NZ_BACT01000286.1:0-1601 GCF_000333255.1 Methylobacterium sp. B1
GTCCCGAAGGACCGATACTGAGCAGCCTTCGGCTCAATGGTAACGGAGACGCTGACGAAATCAGCGACGTTCAGGCCAACAGCCATGGCAAAGCCGCCGAAGTCTCGGCGTCCCTAATTTGAGAACTTCGGAGGGGTGGGGGCTTGGCCGCGGCTCAGGCCGGCGGTAGGGGGGACGCGATCGGTGCGAGGATCTGCGTCGGGCCGGCGACGTTGCCGGCGGTCGCCTGGATGGCGCCGATGGTCTGGAGGACGTTCTGGATCGGGTAGGTCCGCTCGATCGTCTGCGTCAGACGAAACGACAGGTCAGAGCGGCGACGGCTCTGCGCGGCCACGATCTCCGGCACGCGCCGAATGGTGTCGAAGCCGATGAGGTTTAGGCCGAGCGCCCGCATCGCTTCGCGGTTCTGCGCGACGTAGAATCCGTCCCTGAGGAGCTTCGCGTAGGCGTCGCTCCGGGGGCCGTAGAAGCTCGCGAGGATGTCGAGCCGGTAGACGGTGCGCAGCACGGTGTAGCCGGCGCCATCGGGGTGATGGATCTGCGCCGGGGTATCGTCCGGCATGGTCCCGGTGACACCGACCGCGACCCAGGTCGTGTCGATCTCGGGAATGCGCGGCTGCGTGGGCTGCCAGCGCGGGCGGACCAGATCCCCGGGCAGGCCGGTGACCCCGGCGACGAGGCCGCCGATGGCCGTGTCGAGATCGAGATCGTCGATCGGGGGCGCGGAGGTCGGGGCGAGAGGGCCGCCGGTCGCGCTCGTGTTAGCCGAGGAAGCCGGCATCGGATCGTGCCCCCGTCTGGGCTGGGTTCACGACCGCGAGCTTGCAGACGGCTTGGGTGAACCCCTCGCCGAATGGCCACAGCTGCGCGTTGATGATCGTGTAGGGGAGGCCGGCGAAGACGATCGCGTCGGCTGCGACCTCTCGGGTGCCGGTGTCGATCGGGAAGCGGGTGATCACGGCGAGGTCGCCCTCGACGAAGTCACCGTCACCGACCTGGACGAGGCCCTTGCCGTTGCCCGGGAAGATGACGCCGCGGATGCGTGTGCCCTTCTCCAGGGCGCGGGCGAGTCCGACGCTGCTCACCGCAACGATCGACTGGATCAGCACGGCCTCGGACCAGAAATCCGGGTCGTCGAGGACATCAACGACGTTCTGGAGGGCCATTACTTCACCAGATACGTCACAGAATTTCTGAGTTGGCCTGTGTCGATCAGCGGCTTGGTGCCGGTCCGGCCGCGGTGGAGCCGCGCCTTGATCGTGCGGGCGGCCAGGGGCGCGTGTGCGCCATCGGTGATCTGGGCGCGGACGGCGTTCTGGCCGATCAGGCCGATCGCCTCGAAGCCCGTCTGGATCGCCGCGTAGTCGCCCTTCAGGGCGGCAGCGCCCATCGCCTTCAGGCGGGGCAGGATCTGCGGCATGGCCGCCTCGATCCCGGGATGCAGGAACGGCCGCGCGGGTCGGTTCTGCTCGGGATCGCCGAACTCCATCCAGTAGCCGAGGGCGGCGTTGCTGGGCGGCGCATCACCATCGTCTTCCTGGCGGGACGAGCCCTCCGGGATGCCCACGTAGACCTTGGTCTTCGTCAGCGCGTGGTCCGGC
>NZ_BACT01000285.1:0-12468 GCF_000333255.1 Methylobacterium sp. B1
AGCCCGGAGGGGACGACGCCCTTCTGAATGCCGGTCTGCTGCTGACTGGATCCGTTATACGCCTGATCCGACCAAGCGTTCGCCCCCGCGGCTACGCCGAAGGGCAGGTAATTGTTTGTAGGCATGGGAATCCCGGGCGAGCGCATGCGGCCCGTCCGGCGCGGGGCCGGCGGGGCGGGGGCGAAGCTGCGAAAGGCTGAGGTGCTAAGCGGCGCTGAGGCCGGCGACGTAGGCCGGCGTACCGTCCGCGGCGCCTATATCGGCACCGGAGACGAACGCGTTGTTCATGTCAGCGCCGAACAACGGCGCACCGTCGACAGTGGTAACCAAGACTTGGACGTCAGCGCCGGCCGGTTTCGGTGGAACGACCCCGGCCGTTAGAATGGCAAGGTCCGTGACGGACGGTATCTTGCCGGCAAACCCGATCAGCCACTGCATCGGGAACGATTTGATTGGTGTCCCAAGGTCGCCGCCCGGATACGCGACACCAATGTCGGCGCCCTTGATGGCATCATCGGCTGAGAAAAACTGCGGCGGTGCAACACCGCCATTCTTGTCGTCGATAAAGACAAGCGTGGCTGGATTGTCGAAGTACGTCGTCAGAATGGTCCGCAACGTCGTCACGGTGCCATCCCATTGATTGGCGAGCACCCCGGCGTAGAGCAGCTTTCGATAGTACGGGTCCGGGAGGTAAGACGTACTATAGCCAGAGCTATATGGCTGTGGAGCATAGCCCTCGTCGGCGCCGAGCCCGGCGATGTCGGCCGAGAAATAAATACCGGGCAGCGCGATCGGCACGCCCCGGCTTAACCCGATCCATTCGCCCGTCTTGTCAAGCTGGTCGCCAACGGCGGCATCGAGATCGAACAACCCGGGCAGGCTCGCGACGACGACTTGCGCGTCGCAATAGGGGGCAACCTGCGTCGACACCGTCGCGACAAACCGAGCCTTCGTGCTCTGCCACGGGGTGATTAGCCCCGTGTAGTCTGCAAGTCCCCTGGTCGTCATGCGATGTAGGCGATCGTGACGTTGGCCGGCACACAAAACGCCGCTTCGTTGAACGCGATGCCAATATCTCTGTCGGCCGGCATGTTGCCATCCCGGGAGATCGTCAGTGAATTCGGAACGATCTCGAATGTCGTTCCGGTCGGTTGGTCGGACAGGTCTGCCGGGACATAAGCGCGTGAAAGCAGAACGGAGTTGCCGATCCCGAGCCCGGTGGTCCAATCGGATAGCGACTGCCGGATCTGAGTTTCGACCGATTGGGTATAGCCGGCGAAAGGCCGAACCTGCAGGCTATAAGTAATCGGGACCGGTGCGGGGCGGCTGAAATTGACGTTCCGAGTGATCCCGATGTCGTCGGTAACTGGAATGACCGTCGAGCCATAGGTACCAGCCGTGCCCTTTTTGAGGGCGATCACACCGGCAATGGTATTGGCGTCACCGCCATCAGCGACGATAGCCACGCTGTGACCCGGCAGCCCATTCGCGTCCGGCTGGTTCGTGCTGTTCTCGTAAGCCCGGAGTCGGGCCACCCCTGAGATGGCGGACAGTGCGCCAACCAAACCGCCGAGGACGGTCTGCGCGGGCAGTGCGACAGACAGGGATTGCCGCTGGCGCAACTGACTATCTGTCTCCACGGGCGCGCCCACGGCGGCGGCGACCGGATTGGTCACTGACTGCCAGCCTCGCTGCACGGTCGCGATGGCCCCCTTGCCCGCGGCCGTGTCAACGGCACCGGCCGCCAAGGCCACGGAGCCGATTGTCATGCAGGTCCCCGTGACAGTGATTTGCCCGGTCGCAGGAATCACGAAGCTCGGGAGTGACCACTGGTAGCCAACGGGATCCGTGACGATGCCACCCGAGACCGCGACGAAAGATTGCCCGACACACAGGAAGTCGCAGGTCGAGAAGGTCGCGCGCTTGCGACGGATACCGTTAATCTTGACCACAGATGAAAGGCCGGCACCCTGTGCGGTGGCGGGCGAGTACGCGTTGTAAGTCGCCAACGTCTCGCCGTTCGCGTCGTGCAGGGCATTGGCGAGAAGAGTCATGAACTGCCCGTCTTGGCAATCAGCACCAAGATAGATATCGGTGCCGTAGATCGCCCGGTATGTGGCCTGTACGTAGGTCAGACAGTCAGCGAAGGTTGGCCGGATGCAGCCGGCTACCGTGATTTGGCAGACAGGTGTGGTGCCCATTCAGCGTCCGTGTTCGACCTTGACGGTGATGTTGGCTGCGTTCGCGGACGGCCCGGTGAGATAGGCGCGCGCGTAGACGGTCTGGATCGTGGCCGAGACCGCGAGGGCCCGCGTCTGGCGGTCGAGGACGCTGTCGTAAGCCTCGATCTCGACCACGCCGGGCGTGTCGAGGATCCGGGCCTGAAGGGCGGGATCACGAAGCCCCTCGGTGCGCCGGCCAAGCACTTCCTGCTCGTAGGGCGTGCCTTCTAGGGCGTCCAAGTACCACTGGCCCTGCCAGAGGTTCAGGCGACTGGTGACGATCTGCCCGACCGCGTCGGGGCTGTCGCGGAGGATCGTGGCCTGATCGCCGCCGAAGAGCGCATCACCAGCCGCGTCCACAGCACGGACGCGCATCGCTCAGTCGTCTCGCTCGGGCGTCGCCGGCTCGAACAGCACGCACCCGAAGTCCATCGAGACCATCAAAAACGGCTGGTCGTCATCGGAGACGAGGTACGGCTGCCGGATCTCCCGGGCATACTCGCCCTTGGTGATGATCTTGCAGTCGCCGCGATCCAGCTCGGGATGCGGCGCGAAATGTTCGCAATCGAAGCAGCGGGCCATGTCAATCTTCCAGGGAAGTCATCCCGGCGACGTCGATCGCGTCGTGGACGACGTGGCTGATCTGCGCGGCAGCGGATGCGGCGATGGTGGCCGCAGCGCCGGGCTGGACGAGGGAATTCAGGACGCCCTGGAAACCGGTGGCGACGCCGTCCTGGCGATTGCCGCTGGCGTCGAAGACAGGCGGGACGACCAGCGCTCCGGCGACCGAGGAGACGCTGGCGACGAGCGGGTGAACTTGCGCCCCGTAGGCCAGGGCCGCGGCCGAGCCGGCAACGATGCCGCCGATCGTGGCCGTCTGACCCTGGACCCAGTTCGTCGCGGCGACGGGATCCATGCCGCCCGAGACAACCTGCGAGACCACGGTCGGGAGCGTCACACCGATCGAATTCAGGAGCCCCCCGGCGGTCAGCGGGCCCGTGACGACATCCATGCCGGCGCCGGGGGGAAGCGCCGAGCCGGCCATTTCGACCGTGCTGGCGTGGCCGAGCATCGAGAAGAACCCGGACGCACCGTTGGTCAGCCCGGCGAGGTTGTCGCCCGACGCCTGCAGCACGCCAAGCGCGTTCCCGAGCCCGGAACTGCCAGTCAAGGCTGAGATCAGCCCAGACGCATTCGAGACATTCTGTAGTTGGTTGGCGAGGCCGCCGAGTTGGCCCTGGATACCCTGGGTCAGGGCAGCCATCGGATTCTGCATGACCGACGACAGGTTGCCGTCGCTGAGGACCTTCGACATCAGCCCCTGGAGCCCCGAGCCGCCGTCGAGGCGCTTGGTGATCGACAGCTTCTCGGCGAAGACCGTGCCGACTTTCATCAGCGGCACACCGCCAATCAGCTGGAGCGCCTGGGGCAGTACGATCCCGCCGGACATCAGCAGTTCAGGAGGATCTTGCCGGCGACGTTCTGGATCGTCATCGCATCGACGACGTGCCGCGCGCCGCCCTTCTCAGACTGGACGGCCAGGCCGTTCACCTGATGCGCAGCATCCTCGCGGACGCTCGTCACGGCGGTGTGCGACACGTCGTGGACGGTCTGCTTGTCGTCGGTTCGGGTCTGAGAGGAGTTCTTCGAGACGCCCTTGAGCTTGCGCGGATCCGAGCGCACGCCCGGGATGAGGAAGGCGTCGGCCGGGGCGTGCTGGCGGGTGTCACCGGGGGACTGGACGCCGCCCTGCTGATGCCAGCCGTCGATTCCGAGAGCCGCCTGGACGGTCAGGCCCTCGTCGCCTTTCTTCAGGGCATGCGTGGTGGTGATGCCGCCGCCGCCCATGAAGTGCACCGGGATATCCGGGAGGACCGGCAGCGTGACCAATTCGGTCGTGCCGTCGATCTTACGGATCACCGCCTTCGCGGTCGGCTGAAGCTTCGCGGTGTGCCCGTCCTCACTGTCCTCGGTCAGGGTAACCGGGCCGCCCTTGGGCAGGCGGGCCATGACCGAGTCGGCCACGGTTTCGAGCAGCTCCGTGACGTCGTCGAAGCGCTCGCGAATGTCGATCGCGCGGTCGGCCATCGCTGCCCCTATTGTGGTGTCGTCGGCGCTGTCGCGCTCGGTGTCGTGGTGGGCGCAGAGCCGCTCGTTCCCGAGCCGGTCCCGGCAGCGGTCTGATCTGGCATCGCGATCAGGCGCGTCTTCAGCGCGGGGGTCGGCAGCGAACCGTTCTTGATGCCGACGAATTTCGTGTAGAACTCGTTGCCGCGCGTATCGCCTTCGTGCTCGACGACGTAAATCTTGTAGATCCCGTCCGTCGCGATCTCGGGGAGAAGGTTGTTCTGGCCCTGGGTCTGATAACCGACTTGCTGCTGAGCTTGCTGAATGCTCTTCTGATCGATCTGGACCAGCCCTCCAACCTTGATCTGCGGGTTGCACAAGCAGACGCCCTCGATGCCCTGGATCGTTTGAACCGGCAGTCCGACCAAGCCGGACTTACCGTTCAGGACGATGGTGCCGCCGGGCAGCGCCTTGTCGTTGCTCAGGATCTGGATCTTGCCGTTCTGGATCGACCACGAGGTGGCGGTCGCCGCGCAGATCTGCCGCAAGAGATCCTTGGCGTTGCCAAACGCCGCGAACCCGCGGGGAAACTTGATCTTCGAGAGCGCGTCCGTGTCGATGTAGCCCTGGCCGACGCCGAGCTGCTTCAGGGCGTCGATCGCGACCTGGGCGCGGTCCATGTGCGTGTGGCCGGCATTCAGCGTCTTGTTGACGACGGCGAAGTTCCGGGCGTCGCCGCTGTCCGTGGCCAGGATGTCGAGGATCTTATCGGTGACGTCCTCGCGCAGGTTGCGTGACTGCTGAATCTGCCCCTGAAAGATCGTCTGCAGATTGGAGCCGTACCCGACCGAGATGGTCACCTGCTTGCCCTTGAAGAACGCCGGCTGGGTCGTCGCGTCCTTCAAGTTTGTGATGAGCGCGTTCGCGTTGTTCGGGGTCGACACATCCTTCTGTCGGACGCCGAACCGAATGCGCAGGCCCTGACCGCCGTTGTTCTCGCCGTCGTAGTCGAACGTCGGCCCGTCCGCGATCTGAACGCGGACGTTGCGAAGATACTGCTGCCCCATCGGTGTCAGGCCGCCACGAAATACAGGTGCGCGGTGACCCCGAGGCTGTCGAAGGTCGGGACCTCGCCAGCACCGCGATCGGTGGTGACGATCAAGGCGCCGCCGAAGCCGAGGTATTTGTACTGCGCGAGCAGATCGACACCGCTGACCAGGGGGATGCCGGCGACGAGCGGCGTCTGATCCGCGTCGCCGATGTCGAGGATCCAGCAGCCGGCCTGCGCGATGTCGTAGGTGAGCCGCATGTAGTAGAGCGCACCCGCCAGGGTGATCGTGAATCGGCACGCCAGCGATGGCGTGAGCGGGATCTCGGTGATCGTGCTCACGGGCCACCACCGAACATATTGTACTGGTCAGGACCCGCGCCCTGAAGGCCACCGATCGTCGGTGCGTCCGGGATCGACATGGTCACGGGCGCGGGCGGGCTGATCCCAGACAAGTTCGCGGGGATGCCCTCGGGAAGCTCGGGGACGCCGCCAGTGATGGGGGCGGTCGGCTGGATGACGCCGCCGGTAAAGCCCGGATCGATCGGGGTGGTCCCGGCACCGGCGCCAAGGCCGGACGGGTTCAGCCCCGTGTCAGGGGTTCCGACTGAGCCCGGGGAGAACGAACCGGCGAACGCCTGCGATCCGACGCCCTGCGCCTCAACGTTACCGTTGTTCTGCACGGCCCCGGTGGAGGCGGGGTTGGCTTGGTCGGACGGCGAGGACCCGGCGGCGGCCGTATTCGTGCCCGTTCCACCTTGCCCGGCAGTCGTTGTCTGCACGGAGACGAGAATGACCTCCTGCAAAGCCACGGAGACCAAGAGGATGTTCTCGGAATGCGGATCCGTGATGACCTGAAGGCCGCGGACAAGCATATTCTGATACCGGCGCTTGCCGGTGTAGACGTTGAATGGCTTCCGGGCGAGCTGGAGCGCCAGTAGCGCTTGATACTGTTGCTGGACGTAGCCGACGCGCCCGGCGGACGAGTTCGAGAAGCCACACTTGATCTCAAGCTCGGCGGGACGTTTGTAGGCGTGATCCGTGATCACCCCACCACCCTCGACCGGGTGCTGGGTGATGATCACCTCGTCGCGATGTCCCTCCTCAACCGTGACATCCGCGTAGATCTGGCCGATCGCGCGGGCGCTGGGCTGGATCAGCGCGTAGGGGAGTTCGCCGAGAAGGGCCATGCGAGGAATCCCGGCGATGGGTTAGGCTGCGGCGCTCAGGGAGAGGCCGCATGGACATCAAGCTCGACACGACACCCGGACGGGTGCAGCTCATGCTGCCGACCGATAAGGGAGACGCGACGCTGGACTTCGCGTCAGCCGGGGCGGCTCGGCTCGGGTTCGTGCTGCTGCATCACGTGGCGGAGGCGGAGGCTAAATTCGACCCGGCCACCACGCTCGGACCCGACGAGCGGCGCGCGACACCACATCCCGTGCAGATCTCAGAGACAGCCGTCGCGCCGGACGGGTCCATCGTTCTGAAGTGCGAGACGCCGGAGGGGCTGACATTCCATCTCGCGATAGCGGCAGAATCCGCACGGTCACTCGCCGAGGTGCTGGCGACGGCGCCGCTTCCTCCAAGACCAGGGTCCCGCCAATGACGGCGGTGCAGCGGACGGAGATCGTCGTCATCGTCGGCTCCGCAGGGCTACGTAGTTTGCCCACGCGCATGACGAATCAAGTCGGCTCGACGTGCGTTAGGGCGTAGAGCGAGAATCCTCGTCTCACGAAGAGTTCACGAGGTTCCAAGATGCGTCGTCTGTTGTTTGCTCTCGCCCTGGCCATTCCGTTGCCTGTTCTCGCGCAGGGTGGACCGACCGCGTCCGCGGCCGAAATTGGAATCCCGAACCACGACATCATCGGTTACTGCAGCAAGGTCATCGTTCGTCACGATATGGGCGATGCCATCACTCACAACGGTGCCGACCCGCGCGCTCGCGCTGCCTGCATCAAGAGCGAGCAGGCCAACCTCGAACTGATCACTGTGCTGTGGCCCAACGCGACGGGATGGGCGCGCCGCGAGAGCGTGCGGTACGCGCAGCAGTATGCGGAGACCAGTTCGTACTACACGTCGCTGTCGAGCTACCTCGACTCGTTCATGCGAGGCGCCGAGATCGCGCAGGATGTCGAGGCGGCGTCGCACTGAGCCGGCCGGCGGCCTTAGGCGACCGCCGACTGGGCGTTGGCGAGGGCGAGGCCATGAACGCGCGTCAGGGAGCTTTCGATGGTCCGGGCCGCGTCCTTGGGGTCTTTGGCCCCGTGGATCGTGGTGGTGTTGTTGATCGTCTGGTGAACGGCACGATTGTCGTTCGAGGACGAGTTCGTCACCGAATTGGCGCCCAGCGGTGCCGCGGGTCTCGTGGCCTCCGCGGGATTGACCCCGTTCGCATCGACGCCGGGGTTGCCCCCCATCTTCGGCTTGGGGACGCCGATCTGTGACGTCCGCGCGCCGTCCTCGCCCTTCGCGGGCGGTGTCGCCGTGATCGAGGCCGAGCCATCCGGGCCGACCGTCAGGTAGGCTGCGCCGTTCTTCTCGATGAATTGGAGAACGTGCGCCCGGAACTTCTCGTACCGCTCTTTCGCAATCGCGATGCATCCCGCCGAAAGCTTGTCGGCGTTCGAGGCGGCATGGAACTCGATCCCGTCGCGCATCCGCCCGAGGGTCTTGTCCCAGATTTGGTTGTTGTTGATGCCGAGCGCGTTGTTCTGTCGGCCCCACGGCCCGATCGTTCCCGGGGTGATCGGATACGTCCCAATGGGGATCGAATTCTTGCCGGTCCCATTCCCGGACCCATAGTCGTAGCTCTCGCCGTCCAGCTTGATTGAACCGGAGAGGTACGGTGCGCTCTCGCCACCGTTACGGACACCCGCTGCGATCGACGCGCGACCGGGAATCCAGCCTTCCTTCGCCTGCTGGGCGTCCAGGAGCTTGCTGCGCTGCTCCGGGGTCAATGAAGCGAGCGGGGTGTCGACACCGACACCCGCCGCCTTCGCCAACTGCCCGGCGTAACCGGCCGGATCATTCCCATCACTGGCTGGGGCCCAGCGCGCGATGGCTTCCTTGATGGTCTTGTTCTTGTAGCCCTCGCTCTCGAACAAGAGGCTTTCCTGAGCCTTCCGGCCCGCCTCGTACGAAGGGAAGCGTGCGAACCCACCCGCATCGGCACCGGTCGCGCCCATACGCTGCGCGAGGGGGCCGTACTTGATGTTGCCGGGGTTGTTGTTGCGCCAGGAGCGCGAACCATCACCGGCCCGCGGCGCGTCCTGGCCGCCCATCGACTTGGGCAAGATCTTCTGCAGGAGCGTGCGGTTGTCCGGCGGGACCGCATTGCCGGTGTTCGCCCCGCCGGGACCGCCCGGCGCTGCCGATCCGCCCGAGATCGCGTTCAACGCGGCGACCGTCCGATCGCCGTCGCCCAAGACGGTCTTCGTGGTGCTGATGAGGCCCCAGAACCGCAGGACCTTTTCGAGCGCCACCACGATGCGCTCGACTGTCGCCGCGAAGGTCTTGGCCCGGCCGACGAACGCGTCCCACTTCTTGATGAACTTGTCGCCGTCCTCGTCCGCAATCGAACCGATGAATTTGGCGATGCCCTCCGCGACCGCGACGATCGCGTTCGAGATGTCCGTCAGAATGCGATCGAGTTCGCCGGGATGGGACTCGACCCAGGCCTGAAACCGATCGATCACCCGCTGGATCGCGGGGGCGAGCGACGCCATCATCTTCTCGGTGAGGATGCCGATCGTCGCCTGGAGGCGCGTCAGCGCCCGCTGGAACGCGGTCGAGCCGGCCGCAGCCTGTTCCGAGTTCAGGCCAAAGCGCTTGGCCAACTCGTCGTACTCGGCCCGATACCGCTTAATCGCATCGGCCTGCCGAATGTAGAGGTTGAAGCTCTCCTCAGAGATGCCGAGCATCTCGGCATGCTGAACGCCGATCTCGTAGGGCTCCTTTCGGAGCGCTTCGAGCGTGGCCAGATACTTGTCGACGCCCTGAAGCTTGCTGTCGACGCCGAGATCTTTGACGAACTGCCGCAGACCTGGGTTGTTACGCAGGGCCGTGGTGAAGCTGTCGACGGAGGCGGTCGCCTGCTGGGCAGAGCCACCGGTCTGACTGAACGCGTAGCTCAGCGCCTTCAGGCTCTGAACCGACGTGCCGCTGCGCTGCGCCTGAAAGTACAGGTTGTCGAACGAGCCGGCCACCTTGGCCACAGCGTAGCCGATGGCAGTGGCCGCCGCGGTCGCGGCGAGGGCCATCTTCTCCAGGCCGGAGACGAACTCCCGGTTGCGCTCCTTGCGCTTCTGAGCCGCCTCTAGCTCGGTCTTCTCGGTATCCTTGGCGCGGGCCAGGGCCTCGCGGGCGAGCTTGAGATTGGTCTCGCGCGTGAGCTTGGCGACGTCCTCTCCGGACTTCGCGGCGGCCCACTTCGCGTCCTCGATCCGCTTCTCGGCCTCTTTGACCGCCCGCTCGTAGTCGGCGACCGACTTCTTGGCGGCGGTCTGTGAGGCGGCATCGACCTTGAAGCCGAGCGCCACCATGAAAGAGGCGAGAACGTCGTCGGCCATGCGGTCAGCTCGTCGGGTTCAGCCGGGCGCGATTCTCGGCCTCGACACGCATCGCGTCGTTACACTCGGCGATGTCCTCGATATGGATGAGGCCGAGCTTGAGATCTGTGAGGCTGTAATAGCCGAGCGGGATGGGGCCCATGTAGAAGTCCTCCCCATCCGGCATCGAGACTAGCTCTACAGAGGGGGGAGAGCCCCGCCGCTGAATAGAGACGGGGCGTCGCGAAAAAGCGGCATATAGTTGTCGTAGAGGACCTGCGTCGCAATCGCGAGCTGCAGGCCGGCGTCGGTGTCGATGTCCTGGAACATCAGCCGCGATCCGGTGCTGGACATGATCGGCGCCCAGCCCCCGCTCTCCTTGCGCTGTACGACGGCGAGGGCCGCATCCAGGATGTAGTCCAGCGCGTCGTCGTCGAGCGCACCCAGGCCTTCGATAACTTGACCGGCAATCGCGGGGTTGAGCCCGGACGCCAAGCTCGCGAAGAGCGGCTGGATGATCGGGGCCGCCCGGCGCAGGACGTGAACCTGCGTCCGGCCCGGCATCTTGCTGGATCGGTAACCGATCCCCTTGAGCTCGAACTCAGCCACGGTTCACCTCAGAGCGCCAGCGAGCCATCGCCGAGCTTGTTGTCGATCGAGATGAAGTTCATCGGCCATTCCATCGTGCCGCCGTCCTTGGCGTTCACGTTGTCGGGCAACTTCACGAAGGCGCCGGCCGAGCACTGGTGATCGTCACCCCAGATGGGATTCGACAGCACCAGGGTGTTCTGGCCGGTATAGGCGCTGGAGGTCTGCTGGTAGTTGTAGAGGTCCTGCAGCATCCGGTTGAGCGGGCTGTTCTTCAGGAGCCGGATGGTGACGCGGCCGGACTTGGCGGCGTGGAGGCTGTGCATGCCATAGCCGTCCGCGCCGGTGACCATTGAGGTCTTGTCATCGGTCATCGCGATGGTGATGCCCTCGTCGGCGAGACCGCCCTCGGAGATCGTGAACGAGCCACCGGGACCGGTCAGAGAGCAAACAACGTCCGCAAAGCTGTAGGTAATGGGCGCAGCCGCCATGGGGTTACCTCTAGATAAGATGGGATGGGGCGGCGCCCGAACCGTTACCGGTCGAGCAGAACCGAAATCGAGATGATGTGGACGGCACCGGCCAGCTTGCAGCAGACCTGGAACGGCACGGACTTGCGCGCGGCGCGATCGGCCTGAGACTGCGTCGAGACCGGCGGCGCGAAGATGTAGAAGCCGCTCGTCAGGACGTCGTAGGTCCGGAGCGAGCCGATGTTCGGGCCGAGCCAGACGCCCGGGGCGAGGAAGCCGTTACCGACCGCGACGGTGCAGGCCGCGGCGATGACCGACTTGATCAGCGACATCCCGGCGTCGGTCTGGGGGACCTTGGTCGCCGTCGTGTAGAGCAAGTTGTAGCAGTCCGTCTGGATGCGGTTCTGAAGCCAATCGGCACCGATCCGCTCGTCGATGTAGTCCCCGTTGGCCATTTGGCCGGGGAATATGATGTTCGTTCCGTTCTGGACCGCGACGAAGACGTTGGTGTTCTTCGCGTTGATCTGGCCGAACTGGCTCTCGGTGAGAACCTCTGCCGAGACGCCCGGTTCTTGCTTGTAGGCGGCGGTGATCGTGGTGTTAGAACCCTCGAAATCGACGGTCGCAAACCGGCCGAACAGCGACTCGGCCGCGTAGGGGTCGTTTCGGGAGAACTGGGTGTAGGTGCGGCTGTAGTTGCCGACCATCAGCTGCGACGCGAGGTCCGCAGACGTGGTGCTGTCCAGGACGTTGGCGTTCTGGAGCGTCGCGCCGTAGATCCGGCTCTGGCTGGTGCTCAGGCCCTCGACGAGGGCGGCCACCGCGAGGTGATCGGCATCGGCCGGCGGGGTCACCGAGGCGACCTGCAGCGAGTACCAAGCGCCGGACATATCGGCGAGGGTGGCGACCGCCGAGACGAGGCTCTCGGCCGGAGCACCCGTGACCGGCGCGGAGGCGTCCAGGCTAGTCAGGTGCAGGAGCGGACCGAGATCGGTGCCGCTCGGGGCGGTGGTCGCGTAGCCGACAGACGAGCCGGTGCCGGTGGTCGGCGAAGACACGTCGAAGCGGTTGTACACGCCGTCATACTTGACGTTGGTGCCGGGCACGACGGCCGCGAGGGCCGCCTGGACCAGGGTCGCGACGCCGTTCAGGTTCAAGGCGCCGGACAGGTTGATCCCGGTGATGTTGCGCGGCGTCCCGTCGATCGCGATGCTGAGCGATCCGGCCGTGACACCGGTGAAGTTCGACAGCAGCCGCTGCGCCGGGGACAGGGACGCGCCGCGGATATGCCCCTTCGTGGCCGTCTGGGCCCATCGGCCCACGTAGACCTGCGCCGGCTGGGGCGACTGGCTGAAGTAATCCTTCGCCGCGAGGTACTCGGGCGCGGTCGTGCCGAAGTCCTGGGTGATCCCGGAGAGGGTCATGTAAAGACGCAGGCGTTCCGCTGTGTCGATCACGCCCGTGGTCGAGCCGAGGATCAGCCCGGTCCCGAAGGACCGATACTGAGCAGCCTTCGGCTCAAT
>NZ_BACT01000284.1:0-11170 GCF_000333255.1 Methylobacterium sp. B1
ATGTCCGTCTGGGTCGGCTCGGACGGGCGCCTCATGCAAGCGTCCGGCGCGCGGACATGATGTGACCACCGGCACGGGGTGGCCAGATCCTCCTCGTAGATCGCGAACCGGCGTGGTCGGCCGCGCATCAACCGAACCGCAGCTTGAACGCCAAGGCCGTGTCGGCGTCGGCGAAGTGGACTTCACGGTGGTAGACGATCGAGAGGCTGTGCAGGCCGGACCCAGAGCCCCATTCGCTTCGTCGGTACAGTCGCCAGCCGTCTAAATCGGCATGCGCACGGAGCCAGTCCGTCACCTCCATCGCCGGAACGTCGTGGTCTTGCGGCGAAAGCCGAAGGTACCGCGGGTTCATCTCCGCGGCATGAGGCCAGAGCCCCGCGTCCACGGGTTCGTTGGTGAAGTGGTCGTCACGCATCATCCGAACCTCATCTTGAAGGACAGGGCGTCGTTCGGGTCGGTGAAGCCCCAGTAGGGCTCCGCGTGCAGGTGGCGGCCGGTCAGGTTGTCGATCAGCCACTCGGCGACAGCCGCCCGGTCCACATTCGGTGCCCTGACGAGATGCGCGTAGCCCCGGCGGGTGAGCGCGCCCTGCGACAGGGTGTGGTGGACTACGAGGGTTAGCGTGTGCGGGACGGGCCGGGGATTCATCAGCCCCACCGCATCTTGAACGCGAACGCGTCGTTCTGGTCCGAGAAGCCGAAGACGACTCGCTCTTCGTCGCGCAGCAGGATCCAGGTCGCGGTGTCGGTGACGCCGCCCTCGACGATCACGTACGGACCATGGGCGTGTTCGCAGCACCAAAGGTACGCGGCTAGCTGCCAGCGTAGGCTCACGCTGACGCGGTGCGGCACGAGCACGTCGAGGAGGTCGTGCGTGGTCACCTCAGCCCCATCGCATCTTAAATGCGAATGCCTCGTCTTCGTCCGCGAAGGCCCAGATCGGTTCGCCGAGCCATACGATGTCTGTCGGAGTGTAGCCGTACCGCCCGGCGACATTCTCGGAGACCCAGGCGATGGCATCGTCGGGGGCACCGATGCGCTGATCGACGATGTGGACCAACCCGCCGTGCCGGAAGAACGCCAGAAACTGCGGCATGGTCCGCTGGCGCGCCAGGATGGCGGCAGCGTTCATCGCGGCCTGCATTTTGGTCATGAGGGGCTCCTTGGTCAGCCGAACTGGAGCTTGAAGGCGAAAGCGTCGCGCGGATCCGCGAAGGCCCAGACGGACATCTCGTCCGCGCCGTCGCCGACGTAACCGGCGAGGATCCACGTCCCCGCGATGTTCTCGTCCAGCCAGATCATGGCCGGGATCGAGAGCGCGATCTTGATCGGCACGTAGTGCGTCGGGGCGGTCTGTAGTGACGTGATCAGGCCCACCGCATCGGTCACCCGAATTGCATCTTGAAGGCCACGGCATCGACGTGGCTGCTGAAGCAGTAGGTCGTCTGGCCCGTGCGCGGGTGCGTCAGCAGGCGCCGGCCGCCGGGGACGTTGGCGGCAATCCAGGCGGCAACGGCGCTCGGCGCGTGCCGCGAGATCACTGTGTAGGGCAGGCCCCGCCGAGCCGCGTCAGCCACGAGCCAGTCGTGGTGAAGCGTCTGGGCGACGGCGAGGATGCCGGTGCGGGGCATTAGGCGGCCTGACGAAGCGAACGATCGTGAAGCTTCTTGAGACCTTCGTCGGCCGCTCCATTAACGAACTGACAGATCGTGTCGCAGAGTTCACGCTTGCTATAGTTGCGATCGGGATGAAAGACGCGCAGCTTAGCGATCTTGGCGTCCTTGACCTGACCAGCGAAGTCGTAAACAAAATCATCGTCCTTGATGCCAAGTACAAACATCGTGTCATGGTGCAGGTCCAGGATCTCGATCCAGGCATCGTCACCGGGACCAATTGCTTCGATGCGAGCAAGCTCGGCCTCGGCGGGGTCGGTGGACACCGTGGCGGCAGCATTTTCCGGCCCAGTGGCATCATCGTGCCCATGCGCCTGATCGGTCAGGTTGGCGGTCTCCTGCGGCTCAGCAACAACGGTGTCCTGCGCGCCGAGCTTGCTCTTAAGCTCGGCGATCTCAGCGCGAAGCTCTTCGATCAAAGCGGTCTGATCGCTCTGTTCGGTCGGCTGTTCGACCTCCTGCCAGTTGCGATTGTCCTGCGCGTCAAGCTTGTTCTGAAGCTCAACGACCTTCGCGTTGAGTTCCTCGATGCGGACCTCATGCTTGCTTGCCCGAGGCGGCTTCTTGATCGGCGGCGGCTCATTCAGCTTCGCCGCCCATTCGATGTGCTTCGCCGTTACGTCGCCGCGGGTCACCTTAGCGCCGTCCACGACGACCTGCGGCAGCAACTCGTCGACAACCTCCTTGAGCATCCCAGGCGCGGCAAGATCGCAGATCACCGCCATACAGGAGAGATCCAGATCATCGATCTCGCCGGGATAGCGCTCCGTGATCATCGTATACGCACGAGCATACCGCTTAGCCGTCGAGTAGCCGACGCCCGCTTCCTGTCGCGCCCAGTTATTGAAGTCCTTGTCGCGAATGAACGTCTCCGCTTCCGCGAACGCCTGTCCATCTCGAAACCAGTTGGTCTTCTTCCCGTGCGCGCGGTCGCAAACGCCCTTAGCGCTGGCCTTCAGGGACTTCACCTGCGCGGCAGAGATCCCAAGCTTCGAATAGTCGAACGCCTTTTTCACGACCTGTCCCTTACTTCACGCTGTAGCCTCGCCCTTCGGCCAGAAGACGATCGATGGCCTCGTCGGCCTCCTCGGTGTCGAGCGCGTAGCCGTCTCCCGCCAAGACCTGCCCAGACTTCGCGTCGCTGATCTGGATCCCGCCGTGGTTGCGCGGGTGGATCCGGCGCTCCCGAGCCTTCCGCACGACGAAGCCGTGGCGGTAGGCGCGATTGCGGACGCGAACGACATCGGTGCGATTGAGCTTCATCGTCGTTTCCGTACCTGAGTCATGCCTGAGAGCGTTCTCCGGCGTGTCTCGTGGGACAAAGCTGGCGACGGAACGCGGCCTTGTCAAATCCCTCCCGCAAACTTTGCGATCGAAATCGACACGTAGCCTTAAGATTGCGCCGCGAGTCCGGCGCCAATACTTGACGTTTTTGCGTTTTGTTGTATCTTGAGGACACGTCAAATCCCGCAACAATTGCGGGATTTTCAGCCGTCACCGCGCCCTGGCGGCGTGTCGGTCGGGATGAACCGCCCGACGATCAGGCCGACCGCGAAGGCGAGCATCACGTAGATCAGCACGAGGTCCTGGGCGTCGGCGGCGCACCGCATCACGGGACCGCCCTCGGCAGGATCTCGAATTCGAGCGGCGGCAGAACGGTGGTGATCGACCAGCCCAGGGCTCGCTGAAGGGCATTGCAGTCGTACGCGAGCGCCACGAAGACCCGGCCGCGTCCGGGGGTGGCGTCGAGCGGGATCATCGGGCCGACGATCTCGGTCTCGCGGCCGAGTGCGCCGTACGCGTCGAAGTGCTCGGGCTCGAAATCGATCCGCCGGCCACTGCCGTCGACCAGCCAATACCGGCGCGTCAGCTCGCACTGCCGAACACGATCGCGCACGCCTTTGATCGCAAGCCGCTCGCCGACCCGCACTTGACGGTTCGGATTGACGATCTCGCGGGAGATCTGATGGACGGGCAGTTCGCGGTCGATGGTCATGCTGGAGACCCAAGCGAACGCAGTCAGCAGCAAGCCATAGTAAAGGATGTTGAGAACGAACTGCCCGCGCGGCGGGCGCCGTGATGGTCCCTGCGCCAGCTCGAAGGCGCGTGCGTAGATGGCGTCGGTGCGGTCCAGTTCCGGGAGTTGTGCAATCTCCACCGCACGCCGAACTGCCGCCTCAGATACCTCGGCAGTTTCAGGCTTCATCAGTGCGGCACTCCCCCTTTGACGATCACGACACTCAGGAGGGCCACAACGACAGCGCCGATGATGATCTTTACGATCCAGCTGAGGTGCGCAGAGAGCTTTTCGAGATCGTCCCGGACCTCTTTCAGCTCGGACTTGGTTGTGTAGTTGCTCTCGATCTTGACGAGGAACTGATCGAGCTTCTTTTCGAGCGACTCGACGCGGTAGTTGAGCAGGTTGACGTTGCTCAGGATGGTCGCGTCGGCACCGTCATCGGCTTTCAGCGTCATCCGGACCGTGTCTTTCGCTTCTGCCGTGCGACGAGAATTCGGAGGGGGCGGCGACATGGCGTCAACGCTTGATCAAGGCCGCCGCGCCGGCCTTGGCGAGCGTGGTGAGGGGTGAGCTGATGAAGAACGCGGTGAGGATGGTGCCTTCGATCGCCAAATAGCCACCCGGCAGCGGAGCGACCTTCCACGAGCCGACTACGTGCCACTCGTCGAGGAGATAGGGGATCCGCCACGGCATGCTGTCCAAGCAGATCGCGCCGAAGTGAGCCGCCGCCGGAAGGCCGATGCAATAGATCAGGCCCTTGAACGAGGGCGCGATGATCGTGCGGGCGTTGTTCGCTGCGACTTCGGCCGAGAGCGTGCTCACCGCGACGTCACGATTCGCGTTCTGGCCGTTCTGCACCGTGTTCAGGATCGGCGCGAGGACGCTGTTCCCGAACGCGCTGACCAGCCCGGCGCCGATGTGACCGAAGATGGTCCCGATGATCGCTAGCATTCGCGGTGTCCTTCGTCCTCGCCCGGTCGGACGCGCGCATCGAAGCCGCGGAATGGCCTGAACTGCAGGAGCACGAACTGCGCGAGGCCGATCACGGAGGCCCAGAAGAGCGCCCGATCAGCGGTCAGGCCGAAGTTCGCGAGATTCACAGTGCCGAGGTAGCCGAGAAGGGCCAGGATGAAGGACAGCGCGGTGTTCGCGATGATAAGCGCCCGTGCTTTCCAGCTGCGATGCACCTTGACGGTGACCGTCGAGACCGCGGCAGGCGTCTCCAGGGTGACGGGCGGAAGCGTCGTCATGGCCGGTTACCGCGCGCCGACGAGGAGGCCACCGACGAACGCCGCAGCGATCAGGCCGAGCGAGATCACGCAGGCGGTGCGCGGGTGCACGGCGGTCCACGTCCAGGCATACCGCAGGGCCGACTTCGCGGCGTTGCTGGCGATGGTAGCGGCCTTCGCCTCGGTGCTTTTAAGATCCATGGGATGTGTCCTCGGCGGCAGGGTCAGCCCTGCCAGGGCTTGAGAAAGAGATCGACGAGTCGGGCACCGAGGCCGGGCTTCGCGGTAATGGCCGGCGGGGGCAGCGGCGTCGTGGTGACGGGGCCGACCGGCATGGGCGAGCCCGCGGGCAACAGCGCCGCCTCCAGGCAGGCCAGGAAGGTCCGGTGGTAGCCGGCGATCAGGGCGCCGTTCCGCGACACATCGCCGTTGATGATGTCTCGGGCTCCGCGAGCGTCGTCTACGCGCTCGTTAAAGTACCGAGCCAGAGTTTTGCCCGCGCGAAACAGACCGTCGCGGGATCCGATAATGAGGATCGCCGCACTCGTGGTCGGAACGAGCGCAAGGTCAGGATCTTTTACCAGATCGACGCCCAGGAGACGACTAAATTTGGCGTAGTTGTCCTGCCACGTGAGTTGTGAGGCGCCTCGTCCGTAGTACGTTTGTCCATTGGCCTGGGCGACGCCATAGGCCTTGCCTCGACCGCGGCCGACCTCTCGGATCGATAGGTCGAGTCTACACTCGTGCCACGCAGTCGCCATTGTGTAAGCGACGTGGCGCAAGTCGGCAGGCCACCCTTGTTCCTCCCAGGCATTTAGGATGCCGTCGAAGCCCGCGACCTCGGTTTGAGACAGGCTTGTGCCGAGGAGTCCGCTCGCGCGCACGCGCGCGAAGAAAACCGGCCGCAGAATAGGTGCGGTCATGGTAGCATCCATGATGTCGGGGGCTACGCGCGCTAAAAGCGCCGGAGGAAGGGTATGCTGGAGACGATCACAGCGGTCTGGAGGCAGACGCGCTTCTATCTTGCGGTCGGTGCCGCCGCCGTGATCGCGTACGGGGCGGTCGCATATGGCGAGGCCATTTTCGACAAGAACATGCAGGAGCCAAAGCAGGCCACCGCTATCAAAGGGCTGATCTAGATCCGTTCACCACGTCACGGCCTGGACGGTGGAGGCGCTCGTCGCTGCGTTCGTTAGAACGACGAGGCTGGCGAGCTTGGCCTGGATGGCGGCGAGAGCCGACCGCGTGTCCTGCCGACACTGCCGGACCTGCGCGGCCGTGTGCGGCGAACGCGACCACGCTCCGGTCGTTGGATCCCGGCACCACAGCAGCCATGTCGGCGGCGTCGCGGCCGACCCGGTGACGGGGAGAAGCCCGTCGAGCAGATCGAGATACGCGCTGTCACGGTTCTGCTGGTCGGTCAGTTTCATCGGATACACTCGCGCGGATCCCAAGGCCGACGAGGTAAAGCCAGCGGCAATCGTCGCATCGCATGCGGCGTACAGTTGTCGGATTTTCATCGTCTTCAAGCCGTCCAGCGCGACCATATCTGGCGCATTACCGGCCGCGATCCAAAGACGAAAGGCGGCGCAGTCGGGATTCGACGGGTCCGCAGTCGGGATTTGCACACCGTCTGCTCGAAGAACAGCATCGGTCCGGATGCTGCCTGCAGCGTCGAGGATCTGAACGTAGGCACTCATGCGTTGCGTCCGTTCACAGCTCGGCCGCGGCCTGTATGAGAGCGCCCCACCAGTACGTAAGGCCGTTGGAATTCGTTAGACCGTCCATGTAGACGTACTGGTTGTACTTTTGTGCGAGTCCACCGGCTGAGAGCGTATTCCCGTTGCCGTTCCCGCCAGTGACCGAACCCGCGTTGCCGGCGTAGTCGTAGAATGAAAGCGACGGCGAGGACGCCATCGGGGCGGGCAACAGTACGCCACCGCTGATATACGTCGCGATATAAGAGCCGTTGTTATTGCCACCGACCGCACCGCGGATCGATGTCGCGACGAAATAGCGGCAACACCGGTCGAATTCGAGGTCGCGGCGCTCGAAGACGGTAACGGCGGCACCGGGCTCGAACTGCACGAGCGACAGCGTTCCGGTGCCGAATTCGACCGTCGTGTTGGTGGCCGCTGTGAGGCTGGCCGCCCGGACCGGAGATGCCGCATACGAACCGCTGGCGCTACCTTGGTAGATCCTCGCCGTGGCCGTACCGGTCCAGGACAGGGTGAAGGCGCCGCCCTCGATGAGGTAACGCGAGCCCTCGATGACCTGAACCAACGTCCCGGCGGTGATAGTGACAACGATGTCTACACCGTTCGAGGCCGCCGCATACGACAGCGTGACGCCGTTCGCCCCGGCCTTCCATCGGTCCAAGATGTAAACACCCGCGCTGTAGCTCGTCGACGCGGAGGGCTGGCCGCGCTGGTTGACCGTGAAGTTCCCGTTGAGCAGGCGGTTGCGCCCGGCGAAGATGCCCGACGCGTTGAGCCCGAGCGAGGTGAGTGCGCCGGTCGCCGTCGCGGCACCGGTGCCGCCACCGAGGAGCGGGATCGGCGTTCCGAGATTCTTCATTAGCCGACTGCGGTCACCCGATAAGCAACGCCCGATGCCGGTGCTTGTCCAAAGGTTAGCGTCGCCACGCTCGTCGAGGTGCGCGTCGTGTCGACCAGCACGAAGTTGCCCGAGGCATCGAAGGCTTGGACGACGACATCCGTCGTGCCCAGGCCGTGCGCGAACTGGAATGCGGTTGTAGAGCCGTCTCCAGTGATCGTACCGCTGGCTTTCCGGGCGACGATCGAGGTGTCGATCTGGATGCCGGAGCCAGAAGCGAGAATGCCGCCGCCTGAGGCGACATTGATCGAGAAGGCAGTACCCGTCAGCACGAGGCCATTGCCGGCGGTGTAGGGCGATCCGGCGGAGTACTGGACGATCGAGAGCGCCGTCGTCCCGACCGTTATGGCTCCGGTGGTTGCGACGCGCCACTGCGTGCCGGCGTAATTCGTCCCCTCCGTCGTGAGCCACAGTGCGCCGGATTCGATCTCGCCGGTTGCTCCCTGACCCGTGGCTCGGGACCAAGCCCCGGAAGACACGATATAGACGCCGTTCTGGCTTGCCGTGCTTTGAGCTGCAGCCAAGACCCGGTCGCCCACAGCGAGCGCAACACCATCGACCGTCTGAGTGCCTGAGAGCGTCAGGTTGCTGGTCGCCACCGCCCTAACGGGCGGCTTCGAGGCGATACCGGCCGCCGCGGACTGGATCTGCGCGAGGGTCCACGAATACTCGGCGGCTTGACCGGCCGCGTTGGGCGCTGTCGAGAGGCCGGTGAGTGTGTAACCCGCCATCGCGATATTGCCGGTCGGACCGGCAAAGCTCGACAGGCTGTAGGCTTGGACCGTCGAGGCGAGGTTCGAGATCGTGTTGGCGAGCTGCGTTCCGGTGTGATTCCCGCGCACGAGCGGGTTCGTGGCCAGCGCGGAGATCGCAATCGAGCCGTCGCTAAGAGCCGCCGCGTCGGCCGGGCGCCACGCGGTACCGTTGAAGACGAATCCAACGTTTGACGCGGTGCTGTAGTAGAACTGCCCTGCCTTCGGCGACGATGGCGCCGCGGATAGCGGGTGCAGGACGGGGTTCTGGATTTGGTTTTGACCCAGGTCCAGATTGCTGCCGAGCTTCATGTATGAGGCCTCAGTTCAGATAAGCCGTGCCGGCGGTCGGCGCAGCGAGGCGAACCGTGATGGTGTTCGCATCCGGGAAGGAGATGTCCGCCAGGAACTGATCGCCGGCCGTATCGACGAGGGTCACACTCGGGTACCGGTTCAGCCCGTGCGTCAGGGTCCAGACGGCGGACGGAGACGGCTGCGCGATAGCCGTGGTATGGGCGTTGCCCGGGTCGCCTTTGAGCGAGACGATGAAATCGGACATTGAACCCACGTGCCCGAGCGATAGCCACACCTGATAAGCAGACAGCCCGCTGGGGCCGATGTCGCCGCGTTCGACACGTCGTGTCACCGCCGGCTGTGCTGGGATCACGACGCGCACGATCGATGGCTCTGACGGAACGACGACGCGGACCCGGAATGGCTCGTCCGGTTGCATGGTCATGGGAGGTAGCTCCGGATCAACACCGGTCCACCTGCCCAGGATCGAGTCCGACCGGCGAGGGTACGCGTGAGATCGTAGTTTGGCCCGAGCGCGCCCTGTGCGAGACCGCGGGGGATCAACTCACTTTCGGCGAGCGAATAGGGCCACGTCACCCTGCCGGCCGCGGCATCAATGATGAGCACGCCATCGCCGACAACCGGATCGGAGCTATGGCTGAAGCTCGCTGCAGGCTGCACGCCGTTGAATGCCGAGAGAGGGATCGCCGGCCATGCCACGGTCAGCACGAACACCGACCCGGACAGGTCGGCGGGCGATCCGTCCGCGTTCGCGAACTCCCAAATCACCGCGGGATCGTTGTTTCCGCGTCTGATCTCGATCGGGACCTCGCACATAGAAGGCAGCTCCACGTCACGCTGCGATTGTCGCTGCAGCGATGAACAGGCCATCGACTTGCTTCGCGGTCAGCTTCAGAGCAGTGCTCAAGCTTTCGACGTAGGGGTTTGAGCGCTCCCAAGTTCTGGCTTCGGTGAACCAAATTTCGACCTCGCCGCCATCTGCCTGCACCGCTGCGGTGATGTCGTCGAGCAAGGTCTTCCCGCTCTCTGCCCCCGGGGTCCGCAGGCACTGGATCTTGGCCTGCGCACTCGTCACCGCATCCGGAACGACTGTCTGTCCCGGCATCACGAGACCGTAAGGCGCCAGCACGGATTGCATCGCTGCGTCGGTTTGCTGGCCAGCCTCGTCGCGCGGCCACAAGGTTGGAGCCGAACCGTCCGCGATCCAGGCCTTGTAGTCGGTGTCGTCCGCGGCCACGACTGCCATATGCTTGGAGCCGAACAGGGACGCGCCGTCCGGCTTCAGCCAGTACCAGTCGAGCGGATTGAAAGGTTTAGACATACTGGCCCCCGGACGCGCTGATGCCATTGGCGTTGCCTGGAAAAAATCCAGCGCCGCCACCGTTGGTGTTAATGATGCCGTTGGTCGTCACGTAGTATCGGGTGCCGATTGCTGAAGCGCTGCTAAACCCGTTACTTCCGCTCAAGCTCCAAACACCGCCGTTGATCGCGGTGCAGAAGGCCGTTGCGTAGCTCGGATTGTTGGCAAGGCCGACGACACCGGCCATGGTGATGTATGCGGATGACGCAAACATTGCGGATCCGGCGGAACCCCCGAAGGTACAGCCGCCGCTGACTGTGATATTGCCTCCTGCATAAGCCGAAACCAGCGCCGGGGATCCGTTGACAGACGTGCCCAGGGTGACGTTGAGAATCGACAACGAGCCCGCACCGGCAGCCGCGACACAACTGTTGGTCGTGCCAGTGTTGATAATCGTGACACCGTTGATTCCGAGGCCACCGTTGATTGACGCGAGCAGGCCGGAGGCACCGCCGCTCGGGCCGGCACCCTGAATGATGTAGGCGCCCTGATTGGTGGCACTGCCCAAGACATTAATGGCGCCGCCGCCGCAATCCACGTTGCCGGGCGGCGCGTAGATTCCGCCGGTACCGAGCTGGATCGTCAGCGGGGCTCCCGCGAGATAGTACCGGGACTTCGCATACGCGGCAGCTGCGCTGATCGTTGCAAAAGCGCCAGACGCGCTATTGGCCGAGCCGTTGTTGCTGTCCGAGCCATCGGGGCGAACGTAAAGAACTTGGTTCTGTCCGGGTGTCTGCAGAACCTGGGCTGCTGCGAGACCAGCCAAGACCCAGAGACCAAGTTGGCTGTCGTAGATGAAGTGGGAGAATTGACCGGCGAGCAGATCGCCGCCCTGAAGCGGCGTGCCATCGCGTCTGACCGCCTGCTTCGTTCCGAGCGCATTCAGTGCGATCGTAACCGGGCCCGTATTCGTGTTGGCCAAGCGGACGAAGAGGCCACGAAAGGCGGTGAGAGACGGCGGCGCTGGGTCGAGCGCGGCGACGATAGCATTCGCGGTCGCAGACGTGTCTTGCGCGAACGCAGAGGACGCCAGCATTGCGGCCAGCGCCATGCGGAGATTGGTCTTGAAGCCAGCGACGTTACCGTCGTCGGCGGCGTCGATCAGGCCATGGTCGACGATGATCTGACCGAGCGCGCTCGCGGGAACGCTGCTCTGCCGCCATGCCTTCGTCATCAGCCCGGAGGGGACGATGCCCTTCGAATGCC
>NZ_BACT01000283.1:0-1446 GCF_000333255.1 Methylobacterium sp. B1
CGCGGTCTCTGCAGGGCACCGCGGATAGGGGCACTTGGCCGGTGCCGAGGGTGACGCAGGCTGGTAAGGCTTGCAGCCGGTCGGGCCGCAGACATACTCGTTGGAGTCCTCGTCGATCGCCCGGCAAGGGGTCGATGGGTACTCACCGCCGCTCGCGATTATACCCTTGTGCGCGGTCCGCCACTCTCCAGCGAACCACACGGTCCTCGGGTTTGTGCTATTTTCGCAAGATGGCGGAGCCGCCTGTGCGCCTCCTAACGATGCCAGGATGACGAACGGGATGGAGACGACAGTGCGGATCATTGCGACGCTCCTGATCAGAGGAGCCTCTCGGTCGCGGCTTGCCTAGCGGAAGTCGATGCGGCTCTATAACGCAACGTTCGTTAGACCACGCACCGACCGGGTTGGCGTTTACGATCGGTAGATTGAGGGCGATCGTCCGGTGCCGTAAGGTCGACCGCATGCGCGAAATCGTCCTCGACACCGAGACCACCTCCACCGACCCGAAGGTCGAGCGGATCATCGAGGTCGGCTGCGTCGAGCTGATCAATCACACCCAGACTGGGCGGACGTTTCACCGCTACTGCAACCCGCAGCGTGCGGTGCATCCGGACGCCTTGGCGGTGCACGGCTTGTCCGACAGCTTCCTCGCCGACAAGCCGCTGTTTGCCGAGATCGCCCAGGATCTGCTCGCCTTCATCGACGGCGCGACTCTCGTGATCCACAACGCGCCCTTCGACGTCGGCTTCCTCAACGCCGAGTACGCGCGTCTGCCGGAGCCGCGGCCGGCAGCGATCGTGCTAAACGATGTCGTGGACACGCTCCTGATCGCCCGGCGCAAGCACGCGGGCGCGGCCAACAACCTCGACGCGCTGTGCACCCGCTACGGCATCGACCGGAGCCGGCGCACGAAGCACGGGGCGCTGCTCGACGCGCAGATTCTTGCGGAGGTCTACGTCGAGCTGCTCGGCGGCAAGCAGGTCGGATTCGATCTTGGCCCTGTCGCCGCATCACCGGCCCGCGTCGAGGACGAGGCAGCCCGCTCGGCGGCGCCGCGCGTCTTCAAGTCCCGGCTCACGGACGCGGAGCGGGCGCGGCACGCGGCGTTCGTGGGCACGCTCAAGACGCCTATCTGGGCGGACTACATCAGCGAGAGCGGGGAGGGCTGACTGACACGTCAGACCTCCGTGACTGAGCCATTGACGAGGTACCTTGCCACGTCGAAATCGACCGAAAGCAGATTGCCGCTCGCTGGGGGCATCCCGACGACGCCGACGAGGAATTCCTCGGTTAAGTTGATCATAGCCCGGCTCAAATGGGTCTCTTCCCGTCCTCGCATAGGGATGTGCATGACGGTCGCGATACACGGATAGTCGCCCGCGGGCAGGAAAAAACCATCGCCCAGGTCGACTGTATCCGCCGGGACTCGCACCGTGATGCTATGGA
>NZ_BACT01000282.1:0-1025 GCF_000333255.1 Methylobacterium sp. B1
CCTCGACGACGACGAGCGCACGCGGCTCCTGAACCTCAGCGGCAGGCCAAAGGCCCGCAACGACCGCGAAAGCGCCGCGCCGGTCCTGGTTTCGGCGGTCACCGGGGAGGGGCTCGCCGCCCTGACGGCCCGGATCGAGGCGCGGATCGGGCGCAACCGCGCGAGCTTCGCGGTGGCGCTGCCGCCGGAGGACGGGGCGGCGCTCAACTGGCTGTACGAGAACGCCGAGATCCTCGACCGCCGGTCGGAGGCCGACGGCACCCTGCATCTCGCGGTCCGGATCGCCCCCGAGAAGGAGCCGCGCTTCCTCAACCGCTTCGCGGCGGCCCGGCGCCTCGGCCGGGGCGGTTGATGGCCTCCGGCAGCTTCGGCAATCCACCGCTTCCCGGCCTGCAGACCATGCGGGCGCCGGCGGCGGGCCGGGCGGATCCGGGATCGGACGACGAGGCGGTGCTGCGGGCCATGCAGGCCGGCGGCGGCCTGCGCCTGCTCGGCCTGCGGATCGTGATCGTGCTGGTGCTGCTGATGGCGGCCCAGGCCTATGACGGTTCGCTGCATGCCCTGAGCCACTGGCTCATCCTCGGCTTCTACGGCCTCGGCACGGTCTGGTTCGGTCTCCGGGAGCGGGGCGGCGGCCCCGCGGCCAACGTCTACAGCTGGGCCGGCACCGGGCTCAACGCCGGTCTCGCCGTCTACGTGATCATCGAGCACATGCTGGCCGGCGGCGGGGCCGGTCTCGGCGCCGACGCGGTGAGCCGCCTGCCCGCCTTCCTGCTCCTGCTCCAGACCGGCCTGAGCATGCGGGTGGCGCAGACCCTGCTGTTCTGCGGCGTGGTCACCCTCTGCTGGAGCGCGGCCTTCCTGGTCGGGCTGCTGCATCCGGACCTGTTCCCGAACGCCGAGACGTTTCCGACCGCGCAGCTTACCGGGCTCGCCACCTTCATGGCGGCGGGCCTCCTGGTGGTCGACGGCATGATCCGCCTGCGCGCGGCGGTGGCGCGGGCCCTGCGCATGGAGCACGAGCG
>NZ_BACT01000281.1:0-4347 GCF_000333255.1 Methylobacterium sp. B1
CCCCTTGCCGAGATAGGTCGAGGCCCGGATCCGCGGCAGCCGACGGGCGAGGCTCTCGACCACGTCGAGTTCGATGCCCGCGGCGAGGCCGGTGGCCTCGTCGAGGCGGGCCTCCACGGAGCGGGACGGCGCGGCGGCCCCTGCCCCGCCCCCCTGCCCGGCCCCCGAGGCGCCGCGGGCCAGATAGGGGCCGATCACCAGGGTGTGGGTCGCCGCGGCGATCTCGCCCTCGGGGGCGGCCTGCGCCTGGAGGCGGGCTTCGCCGGACGTCAGCGTCTCGCTCATGCAGCCTTTGTGACCGCCGGGAGGCCGGCGGCTTCGTTGGAGAGGTCGGATCCGACAGAATGGGGATGCGGGCGACCTCAGCCAAGATGCCGGGTCAATATGCCGGGCCGGGGCGGTGGCGGATATCCGCGACGGCATCGGGAACCAGGCCGCGCGGCGGCACCGGTCCGGAGGCCGCCCTCGCCTCGGGCGACAGCCCCGGACCGGTCCCAGCTTCGGCAGCGGCCTCGGTCGGTCCGATCCGCCGGCCTCGCCCCGGGCGCCCGGGGCGACGAGCCCTCACGCCTTCTCGGCGGTCTCGTCCGGCTCGAACAGCTGCACCGGATGGCCCGGCATGATCGTGGAGATCGCGTGCTTGTAGACCAGCTGCGAATGCCCGTCCCGGCGCAGCAGCACGCAGAAATTGTCGAACCACGTCACGACGCCCTGCAGCTTGACGCCGTTGACGAGGAAGATGGTCAGGGGGATCTTGTTCTTGCGGACATGGTTGAGAAACGTGTCCTGAAGGTTCTGTGCGCGTTCGCCCGCCATCTTCTTAGCCTTCTTGTTGTCCCGGATCGCTCCGTCCGGGATGAGTCGTATGCCGCCGGCCGGATCGTCCGAACACCCGGTCCAGGGCCCATGTATACAAATACCATGACGCCGTGAAAGCGTGGGCGCAAGCAACCCCCGTTCCAGCCGATCCGTGACGGATCGGCCCCGCCCTCAACGCGCGCCCCGGCTCCGGAGCCTCACGGGCCGATGCCCAGGGACTTCAGCTTGCGGTGCAGGGCCGAGCGCTCCATGCCGATGAACTCGGCGGTGCGCGAGATGTTGCCCGAGAACCGCGCGATCTGCGCCACGAGGTATTCCCGCTCGAAGATCTCCCGGGCCTCCCGGAGCGCGAGGCTCATCAGCTTCTCGCCGCCCGCGCCCCCCGGGGTGGTCGGCACCAGGGCGCCGATCTCGGAGGGCAGCATCTCGGAGGTGACCTCCTGCTCCGGGTCGGCCTGGGTCAGGATCATCAGCCGCTCGACGTTGTTCTTGAGCTGGCGGACGTTGCCGGGCCAGTTGTGCGACTGCAGCACCGCCATGGCGTCCTCGGCGATCCGACGCTTGGGCAGGCCGGTCTGGGACGAGATGTTGTCCATGAAGAACTGGATCAACTCGGGCACGTCCTCCCGGCGCTCCGACAGGGCTGGCACCCGGATCGGCACCACCGAGAGGCGGTGGAACAGGTCCTCGCGGAAGCGGCCCGCCGCGATCTCCTCCTGGAGGTCCCGGGAGGAGGACGAGATGATCCGCACGTCGACATGCACCCGGGTCGTGCCGCCGACCCGCTGGAAGTTCTGGTCGACGAGGACGCGCAGGATCCGGTTCTGGGTCTCGCGCGGCATGTCGGCGACCTCGTCGAGGTAGAGGGTGCCGCCATGGGCCTCCTCCAGGGCGCCGACCCGGCGGCCGCTCTCGCCCTCGACCCCGAACAGCTCCGCCTCCATGGTCTCGGGCAGGATCGCCGCCGCGTTGAGCAGCACGAAGGGGCCGTTCGCCCGGGCCGAAGCCTTGTGCAGGCTGCGCGCGGCGAGTTCCTTGCCGGAGCCCAAGGCCCCGGTGATCATCACCCGGGCGTTGGTCGGCGCCACCCGGTCGAGGGTCTGGCGCAGCTGGTTGATGGCCAGCGACGTGCCGACGATCCGGTTGGTGGCGCCGGAGCGCGCCGTCAGGTCGCGGACCTCGCGCCGGAGCCGGGAGGCTTCCAGCGCCCGCTCGGCCACGAGGATCAGCCGGTCGGCCTTGAACGGCTTCTCGATGAAGTCGTAGGCGCCCGCCTTGATGGCCGAGACCGCGGTCTCGATGTTGCCGTGGCCCGAGATCATCACCACCGGCAGGTCGGGGTTGGCGGCCTTGATCAGGTCGAGCACCTGCAGGCCGTCGAGCCGCGAGCCCTGCAGCCAGATGTCGAGGAAGACGAGGTGCGGCCGGCGCGCCTCGATGGCGGCCAGCGCCTCGTCCGAGCCGCCGGCCGTGCGGCAGCGGTGGCCCTCGTCGTCCAGGATCCCGGCCACGAGGTCGCGGATGTCGGCCTCGTCGTCGACGATCAGGATATCGGCGCTCATGCGTGCATCTCCGCGATCCGGGGGGCCGTCGGTGCGGCGCCCTTCTCCTCTGTCGTGACGGGACTCGTCTCGGGGGTCTTGGTGTCGGGACCCGCGCCGGACGGTTCGGGCCCGTGCTCGCGCGGGACCCGCATCCGCACCTGGCCGCCGCGGCCGGCGGGATTGTCGTTCAGCTCGATCCCGCCGCCGTGCTCCTCCAGCACCTTGCTGACGATGGCAAGCCCCAGCCCGGTGCCACCCTCGCGGGTGGTCATGTAGGGCTCGAGGAGCCGCTGGCGCCCCTCGGCGGGAAATCCCTTGCCGTTGTCGGTGACGGCGATCACCGCGAAGCCGTCCTCGACGGCGAGGCTCAAGGCGATCTTGCCCTTGCCGAGCTCGGCCTCCGGCACCTCGGCCACGGCCTCGACGGCGTTCTTGAGGATGTTGGTGATCACTTGGCTGAGCAGCCTGATGTCGAAGGCCGCCACGATCTTTTCGGATCCCCCGGCGCCGCTCTGGGCCGAGAAGGCGAAGTCGATATCCGGATGCGCGACCCGCATCATGAACAGGTTCTGCTTGGCGATCTCGGTGAGGTCGTTCGGCGCGATCGCGGGCTTGGGCATCCGCGCGAAGGCCGAGAACTCGTCGACCATGCGCTTGATCTCGTCCACCTGGCGCACGATCGTGGCGGTGCACTGGTCGAACACCTCCTTGTCGGCGGTGATGACCTTCCCGTACTTGCGCCGGATTCGCTCGGCCGAGAGCTGGATCGGGGTCAGCGGGTTCTTGATCTCGTGGGCGATGCGGCGCGCCACGTCGCCCCAGGCGGAGCTGCGCTGCGCCTGGACGAGGTCGGTGATGTCGTCCAGCGTCACCACCGAGCCCCGGGACGCGCCCTGCGCCTGCTCGCTCGTGACCCGCACCGTGATGGTGCGCTCGCCCCGGGAGCGCGTGAGCTGGATCTGCTGCTGCTGCAGGCTGCGCGAGCGCGCCTCGCTCTCGGCGAGCACGGGGGCGAGTTCGGGCACCGCGCGGGCCAGCGGCTGGCCGACCAGGGCGTCGCTGGCGAGATCGAGCATCCGCTCGGCGGCCGGGTTGGCGATGGTGACGAAGCCCGCCCCGTCGAGGCCGATCACCCCGGGCGAGACCCCCGACAGCACGGCCTCGGTGAACCGGCGGCGGGTGTCGATCAGGTCGCTCGCCGCGATCAGGCCCGCATGCTGGCGGCGCAGCTCCTGGGTCATCTTGTTGAAGCTCTCGCCGAGATGGGCGAGGTCGCCGCTGGTCTTCTTGGTCGGCACCTGGGCGTAGAAGTTGCCCGATGCCACCTGGTCGGCGGCGTTGATCAGCCGCCGGATCGGCGCCACGAACCGGTTGGCGAAGTTCATCCCGAACCAGACGGCCGAGAGCAGCGCGATCAGCGCGATCAGCAGGAACACCGACGCGAAGGTGATCTGGATCGAGCGGCGCAGCGAATCGTAGGTGAGATACTCGGCCGCCGCCGCCCGGGACACGCCGGGGAACTCGATGGCGAGCTGGCTCACCTCCCGCTGCACCATCAGCACGGCGTCGTCGTAGGCCGGCATGCGCAGCAGCGCGGCGAAGACCCGGCCCTCGGTGGGCAGGAGGCAGATCGGGTCGGCCGAGTTGGCCGCATCCTCGAAGGCCGCCGCCGAGGGCAGGCGGTTCGTCTTCAGGACGTCGATCTTGGCCCGGGCCACCACCTCGGTGGGGCCGCGCATGATCTGCGCCACCGGCAGGCCGAGATTGGTCGCCCGGGTGGTCAGGAAGGTCTGGAACCAGTCCCGGTTCACGTCGAAATTCGGCCGGGCCCGGGTCAGGTCGTCGGCGAGGATGCGGATCTCCCGGGCGAGGCTCTGGCACTGGTTCTCCTGGTAGGCGTCGGCCACCTCCACGGATTTCAGCACCACGTCGCGGACCCGGTCGGGAAGCCCAGCGACAGGCCCCGGTCGATCGTCACGGACGC
>NZ_BACT01000280.1:0-1035 GCF_000333255.1 Methylobacterium sp. B1
CATCCGCTCCGATGTCCCCGGCCGCCGCTTCGGCATCGGCCAACGAGGCGGCGGTCGAAGCGATCGAGGTGCCGCTGCCGCCGCGTCGCCCGTCCCTGCAGATGCTCGCCGCCGCCACGCCGCGCCGCGCCCCGGCCGCGGCTCCCGTGCGCGAGGCCACCGCTCTCCCGGTCGAGTAGCTCCGCCATTCCGGAGCGGCCGCGCGTCGGGGAACCCGGTGCGGATCGGCCCTCTGCCCACACAAGGATCATGCCCAAGGCTTGACCATCGCACCGTTCCGCAACACATAGGCGCCACGCCAGCAACGTGGTTGGATCGGCACGGACCGAAGCCGCAAAACAGCGGCCGTGCGCGCATGGCGCGCGACGGATCTCAGGGCAGGAACGCCGGTTCAGGCGCGCGAGGTCGGGCATTCTATCGCCCGACGGTACGGTAGGGCGCGATCGATCTCGAAGCGGCAGGCATGCAGGGCACCGACCCTGCTCTCAAGCTGGCAGGAAAGCGAACGGCGCCATGAGCGGCGTGGTGGAACAGGAATCACTTTTTCTCACAGACCTCGGGCGACGCGTCAGGCACGCGCGCACCGTGCGCGGCCTGTCGCGCAAGGTTCTGTCACAGACCTCCGGCCTGTCCGAGCGCTACATCGCGCAGCTGGAAGGCGGCCAGGGCAACGTCTCCATCATCCTGCTCCGGCGGGTGGCCAACGCCATGGGCGTGCGACTGGACGACCTGATCACCGGCAATGACGGGCTGCCCGATTGGCCGGTGGTGCGCGACCTGCTCGCCCAGGCCAGCCCGGCCCAGATCGCCGCCGCCAAGGACGCCCTGTCCGGCGGTAGCCGACCGGAATCGAGCAACCGCCCGCGGGTAGCGCTGATCGGCCTGCGCGGCGCCGGCAAATGTGAACGGATGAGCGAGCCCGAGGCCGATCTGGATCGCGAAGCCACCGCCAATCGCCTGATGCAGCGCCTGAGCGGCTTCGCGCAGGGAATCGGGATGAGTGGCACGGACGCCCGCCAGATCATCGGCCGCGTG
>NZ_BACT01000279.1:0-23431 GCF_000333255.1 Methylobacterium sp. B1
GGAAGTTCGAGCGCAGGTAGAGCGTCCGCCTGTCAGTGCTCTCGCGCTCAAAGCCGAGAAGCAGCGTGTGGCTGATCCCGCCGGTGTCGAAGCGCCCGATCAGGTCCGCCTGCCCGACCGCGACGTCCCAGCGATAATCGCGCACGTTCCGGTCTCGGGCCACCGTCCGGTTGTCGGAGGCGATAGAGCGGATCTCGGCAGACTCGCCGTCCAGGGTTCCGGTGGCGAAGTGCGTCGCCAGCCGCATCTGCCAGTCCGCGTTGAAGCGGTGGTCGATGCGCGCCTGGAGGATGTTCTGGCTCTGGTAGGTGCTCTGTCCCGGCTCCCCGAGGAAGCGCGAGATCGGCAGGAAGCCGAGCTGCTTGTTGATGGCGATCACGCCCCGGTCGAAGATGATCCGGTTCCGCTGGATGTCGGCCTCGACGGTGATGCGCGTGTCCGGCGTGATCTGCCAGCTCACCACCGGAGCGACGAGCAGCCGGTCGCTGTCGACGAAGTCGCGGAAGCTTCCTGCGCCCTGGGCCGCGAAGTTGAAGCGGTAGAGGACGGTGCCGTCCTCGTTGAGCGGACCACCCGCGTCGACCGTCCCGCGGGTCAGGCCGAACGAGTCGACCTGATTGCCGAACTCGACGAAGCGTTGTGCGGTCGGCTGCTTGGTGATGATGTTGACGAGCCCGCCCGGATCGCTGCGTCCGAACAGGCCGGCGCCAGGGCCTTTCAGAACCTCGATGCGCTCGATGTTCTGCGCGTCGGGCGGGGGCGGCGTGCCGCGGTTGAGGGGGAAGCCGTTCTGGTAGATCTCCGAGGTGGTCACCCCGCGGATGGCGTAGCTGAAGATGCTCAGGCCGCCGAAGTTGTTCTGTTGCGCGACGCCCGGCAGGTAGTTAAACACCCGGTCGACGCGGGTCGCGGCGAGGTCGGTGATGACCTCGCGCGGCGCGACGGAGACGACCTGGGGCACGTCCAGCTGCGGCGTGTCGATCTTGGTGCTGCTCACCGCCCGCCCGGCACCGAAGCCCGGCGTCGGTCCGATCTGGCCAATCGTGCCGGCGGCGGTCGTCGTGCCGGCCGGGGCGCCAGTCCCAACTGCCTCAACCGACAATTCATCCAGCGCGACGCTCTCCTGCGCCCGTGCCTCGCCCACTGGCGTACCGGCGGAGAGCACGGCCGCCAACGCGAGGCCGGTGCCGCTTCTCGTGCGATGCGGCGGCCGGGTCAGTCGCCGACGGACAGGGGCACGGGTCGGATCGAGCGCGCGCATCGTCACGTCCGGATATGCTCGTGTGGATGGGGCGCGTGCCCGTGCGGGTGGTCCACGACCTCGATCTGCGCTGGGATGATTGACAGGCTGTCGTGGCGCACGCCGCGCTGCGTCGCGATTGCGTCGACGAAGGCGTGGATCTCCCGGACACGCCCACGCAGGACGAGGGTGTGCAACGCCGCTTCGTGGTCCAGCGGCACCTGCACCTGCGTGATGACGAGGTCATGCCGTGCCCGCTGTTCCTCCGCGAGGCGCTGCCCGAGGTCGCGCACGCCGGCTTCCGCCACGAAGCTGAAGGTCGCCACGCAGGCATGGTCGGGGTCGCGCTCCCGGCGCGCCTCCGCGAGCCCTCGACGCAGCAGGTCGCGCATCGCCTCCGAACGGCCTGCGTAGCAGCGGACCTCGGCGATCCGGTCGACCGCTTCGACGAGTTCGTGGTCCAGGGTGACGGTAATCCGCTGCATCAGCTTGCAACCACTGGGAAGGCCGGGAGGACGGCGTCGACGAGCTCGCGCGCGGCCGGATGCCCCAGCGCAAGCCTCGGTCGGCACGGCGACGCGTCGACGATCCGCCCGGCGTCGAGAACGACAACCCGATCCGCGAACCGGCGCGCCAGACGGATGTCATGCGTGACGAGCAGGAACGCGGTTCCCTGTTCACGTCGCAGGACAGCGAGGCGGTCGAGGATCTCGATCTGCAGCGGCGCGTCCACGTTCGAGACCGCCTCATCGAGCACGATGAGCGCAGGTCGGGTCGCCAGCGCCCTGGCGAGGCCGACGCGCTGCACCTGGCCGCCGGAGAGCTGGCCGGGGAGCCGCCCGATCATGGATTGGTCGAGCCCGACTAAAGACAGCAGCGCATGAACCCGGGCTCGCCTCGCCGCCGCCGAGAGGCCGGTGAGATGCCGCAACGGCTCCGCAATCGTCCGGCCTATTTTGTGTCGTGGGTTCACCGCCGAGAGCGGGTCCTGGAGAACCATCTGAACCGCCGACCTGAAAGCTCGCCGTCCAGCGTCGTCGAGCCCGGCCAGACCCAATCCGCGGAACCGCACGACACCGGCAGAGGGTCGTTCCAGGCCGAGGAGGAGGCGGGCGAGCGTGCTCTTGCCGGAACCGCTGCGTCCGATCAGGGCGACGCACTCGCCGTCCTCGATGGCAAACTCGACATCTGCGAGGACGGGTCGAGGCGTGCCGGGGCGCCAGCCAGTGCCGGCGTAGACTTTGCCGAGCCCATGGGCGGACAGGAGGGCCGTCATGGCGCGGCCTCATGGAGGGCTTGATGGGCCGCGAGCAGCGCCCGCGTCTCCGGTCGGTCCGGCCGTGCGAAGACTGATGCCGTGTCGTCCGTCTCGACGATCCGTCCGTCCGCCATCACCGCCATGCGATCAGCGAGGCGGGCGACGACGCCCAGATCGTGCGTGACGATCAGGAGGCCGAGGCCTCGGTCGCGCACGAGGGCTGCCAGCAGGTCGAGGATACGAGCCTGGGCGACGAGGTCGAGATCCGTTGTCGGCTCGTCGGCGACCAGGAAGGGAGCCCTCGCGAGCAAGGCGAGCGCGATCATGGCGCGCTGGAGCATGCCGCCCGACATCTGGAACGGGTAGAGGTCGGGTACCTGTGGATCGTCGCCGAGCCCGACGGCCTCCAACGCCTCGCGCATCGCCGCGCGGCTCTCGGTACGCCGGAGGCCCGCAGCCGCGCCGGTTTCACCGGCGTGGTCGCCAATCGTGCGGAGCGGGTTGAAGGCCGAGCGGGGGGCCTGGAGTACGGTGGTGACTGTCCGGCCGCGGAGCTCAGCGGATGCCACCGCCGTGCCATCGAGGTGGACGCGACCAGCGACGCGCCTGGTCCCCGGCGGCAGCGTGTCGAGGAGCGCCGCGCAGGCCAGCGACTTGCCCGAGCCACTCGTGCCGACGAGGGCCAGCACCTCGCCCGTGCGCAACTCGAACGACGCGTCCGCGACCAGCGGCACGGCCTCGGCTCCGCGCCGGGTCTCGACGCGCAGGTTCTCGGCCCGGAGCACGCGCGGGTTCATAGGCCCCGCTCCGCAACCAGCGTCGGATCGAGGCGGTCGCGCAGCGCGTCACCGAGTTGGTTGAACGCAAGGACGGCGACGGCGATCGCGAGCCCTGGCCAAACGACCAGCAGGGGCCGTGTCCAGAAGAAGGTTCGGGCCTCGTTGATCATCACGCCCCATTCCGCGGTCGGAGGCTGCACGCCGAGGCCGAGGAAGGACAGGCCGGCGACGTGGAGGGCCATGTGGCCGACGTCCAGGGTGGCGAGCGCGGCGAGCGGCGGCAGGACCCCCGCCAGCACGTGCTCGATGAAGACCGCCGCCGGCGACGCCCCCGCGATCCGGGCGGCCAGGACGTAGTCGCGCGTCTTGAGTTCGAGGACGAGACCTCGGACGATGCGGGCGTACCAAGCCCAGTGAGACAGGGCGATGGCCGCGATGACGTTGACGAGGCCGGTGCCGAACGCGCCGATCAGGAACAGCGCCAGCACGAAGGTCGGCACGGTGAGGAACACGTCGCACAGACGCATGAGCACGGCGTCGGTCCGGCCGCCGATCATGCCTGAGAGGGCGCCGACCCCAAGGCCGAGTGCGACCACAAGCGCGAGGGCGGCCGCGACGGCGCCAAGCGTCGTCTGGGCACCGGTGATCAGGCGGGACAGGATGTCCCGCCCGAGGTGGTCGGTGCCGAGGGGGTGGACGAGGCTCGATGGCGCGAAGCGGACCGTGAGGTTCACGGCCAGGGGGTCGTGCGGCGCGGCTAGCGGTCCGAGAAGCGCCAGAAGGAGGATTACCAAGGCGACCGCGACCGGGACCGCGAAGGGCCCAAGGCCCGTGCGGGTGGCCTTTAAGGATTCGGACAGCCTCATGCCGCCTCCTCCGCACCCAGCCGAATGCGCGGATCGAGCCACGCGTAGGCGATGTCGACGGCGAGATTGCAGAGGACGAACACCGCGGTCATGACCAGGGTGAAGCACTGGATGACCGGGTAGTCGCGGTTGTAGATCGCCGAGACCGCGTAGCGGCCGACGCCCGGCCACGAGAAGATCGTCTCCACCACGAGGGCGCCGCCCAGGAGCTCGCCGACATGCATGCCGGTGGCGGTCACGACCGGCACCAGGGCGTTGCGGAACACGTGCCGGCGCTGCACGGCTCCCTCGGAGAGCCCGCGCAGGCGCGCATAGAGGACGTGACGCCCACCCGCGGCCTCCAGCATGCTCGCCCGCAGGAGGCGCGCGTTGACCGACAGCGACATCAGGCAGATCGCCAGCGCCGGCATGATGAGGTGGGCGAGCGTGCCTCGGCCCATCGGCGGCAGCCAGCCCAAGGTGACCGAGAAGAGCGCGACGAGGAGGAAGGCGATCCAAAAATTCGGCAGTGAGACGCCGAGCACGGCGATCCCACGCACGAGGCGATCCTGCCAGCCGCCGCGATGCGTGGCCGCCCAGGCGCCCAGCGGCAGGCTGACCGCGATGGTGACGGCGAGCGCGGTCCCGGCCAGTTCGAGGGTCGCGGGCAGGTAGCCGAGGAGCTCAGGCAGGACCGGCCGGCGCGTGACGTAGGAGAGGCCGAAGTCACCCTGAAGCGCACGCCAGAGCCAATCGAGGTATTGGACGACGAACGGTCGGTCGAGGCCGAGCAGGATGCGTGCGTCGGCGAGGGCGGCGTCGGTCGGCGGGATCTGCGAGAGGCGCAGGTAGTCGAGGGCCGGGTCGCCTTGGCCAAGACGGAGCATCACGAACACGAGGATCGACACGCCGAGCAGCATCGGCGGGATCAGCGCGAGACGCACGGCGATGAAGCGGAGCATCGGCATGCCGGTCACCGGGCCGCCGGCCGCATCGCCGCGAAGGGGATCTCGTTGATCGTCGCCCCGAAGCCGACGCCCGCGATGGTCGGGCGATGGACCTCAATGGCCACGGAGTGAGAGATCGGCAGGTAGATCGCGGCCTCGTGGAGGGTAGTCAGCAGCTTGGCATAAAGCCGTCGGCGCTCAGTCTCGTCCGTCGAGGCGAGGACTTCCGCGATGGCCGCGTCGATGCCGGGCTTCTCCGGCAGCCCGACCTGCGCCTGATAGTCCGCGTGCGACGGGGTGCGCATCGAACTGATGAAGGAGGCGGGATCGTAGGGCGGCCCCCAGGTCTCGCCGAAGATGAGGCCGAAGCGGCCGTCCTTCTGGCGGGCCAGGATCGAACTCTCCTCCTCGCCGATCAGCCGGCTATCGATGCCCACGCGCCCAAGGTCGGCCTGGAGAACCTCGGCAATCGCCCGCTGCTGAGCGTTTGTACCGACGAAATCAACCTCGACGGCAAGGCGGCGTCCGTCCTTCGCACGCACGCCGTCACGCCCAAGCGTCCAGCCGGCTGCATCGAGCATGCGGGAGGCCGCGGCCCGGTCGAAGCCGTAGGGCTTCAGCCCGACGTCGGCGTACGGCACGCGCGGCGCAAACAGGAAGTCCGCGCGCGGCTCGATCCCATCGAGTACCGTCCGGACCAGCGTGTCCTTATCGACGGCGTGGTTGATGGCGAGGCGGACCGCCCGATCATCTGTCGGGAAGCGCGCGGAGTTCATCGCGAGCACCCGGGTCGCCAGCGGCGGCGAGACCGCTGAGGCGAAGTTCGGGGCCATGTCTCGAAGTCGGACGAAGGCTTCCGAAGGAATCTGTCCGCCCGCGCCGTAGACGAGGTCGATCTCCCCCGTCTGCAGGGCGATGACGCGGGTGTTAGGATCGGGGATGACCTTGACGACGAGCCGGTCGAAGATGGGTCTCGGGCCCCAGTAACCCGGGTTGCTCTCGAACGTGTCGGAGACGCCGAGCTGGGTGTCGACGAGCCGCCACGGCCCTGTGCCGACCGGCGCCCTGATGTTGACGGCCGTCGTACCGCCGGGGCCCATGGCCTTCGGAGACAGGAACCGGAAGGGCCGCGGCAGGGAAAGTTCGAGCAGTGTCGGGTAGTGCGGCGCCTTCAGGACGAGGCGGAACGCCAGAGGCCCAACAACTTCTGTGCGTTCGATCTGCTGGACGAGATCGAGCCACGCGTGCCGCGGGCGGTTGGCCAGGATCGCGTCGAAGTTCGCCTTGACCGCGGCCGCGTCGAAGGGAACCCCGTCGCTGAAGGTGACGCCGGGGCGCAAGACGAAATCGTAGGTCCGCCCGTCCTCAGAGATGTTCCACGAGGTCGCGAGCCAGGGCTCGACCGATCCATCATCGCGGTACTTTACCAGAGGCTCGTAGAGGCTCGCCTGCGCGAACATCTGGTTGGGCGCGTAGAGGTGCGGGTTCAGCGGTCCGACGTTCGAGGGCCACGAGTAGGTGAGTTGCCCGGCGGCTGTCTGGGGCGGTCCGAGGAAGCTCGCCGCCAACGCGGCGACGGCGAGGGTCGCCGACTTGGTCATGTATGGGTCGCGGTATGAGGATCGTTGCCGAACGTCATACACTGCCCAAGCTTGACCGTGAACCATTTCCTACAGGGTGTTCACCGCGACCGAGGATTGGACACCCTTCGCAGAGGTGTTCAGCACGCCCCACCTCAATCCTATGATAGCCCGGCGGACGTTCGTCGCTTGGCGAGGGTGTGAATTCAAAACGGATCGGCGGAAATCCACCCTGCTCAGACATCGATTGACGCCTCAAAAGCCACACATCTGAACAATGTGCTTCCGTGCGTTGACGGATAGATGCACCGCAGCTTAGCTTGAGCGTGACGGTTCCCCTCGGGGATCAAAAGGGAACGCGGTGAGGTCACGCCCGTGAGGGCTCGACCGATGCCGCGGCTGCCCCCGCAACTGTAAGCGGCGAGTCCTTCATCACCACGTCACTGGGCGGCCTCGCCCGGGAAGACGATGAGAGGGCGACGACCCGCGAGCCAGGAGACCTGCCGTCAGCCGTGGTCACACGCGGAGCTTGCCGGGCGGGGTGTCCTGGGAGGTGTCGCGGCGTCGTGGTTCCTCGGAGGACGCGACCGCCGAGGCCTCGTTCGCGGTGACGTGCCACAGCCGTCCCCCGAGGCCGTCCCGTGTCCTGTTCCGTCCCTTCCGCGCTTCGGCGCAGCCTAGCGCTGTCCTGCGCCGCATCCGCGCTGCTCGTCTCCATTCCCGCCCGCTCGCAGCAGGTCGCCGCGCCCTTCGCCGATGCTCAGGGAGGCGCGCAGGCCGCGGTCTCGCTGTCCGAGATCTCCGTGTCGGCCACCGGCGTGCCGACGCCGATTGCCAACACAGGATCGAGTGTCACCGTGCTCACCGACCGCCTGCTTCAGGAGCAGCAGCGCCGGACGGTGCCGGATGCTCTGCAGCAGGTGCCGGGCCTCAACGTCGTGCAGACCGGCGGCGCCGGCGGCCAGACCTCGGTCTTCATCCGCGGCACCAACTCGAACCACGTGAAGGTTCAGATTGACGGCATCGACGTCAACGACCCCTCGACCCCGAACCGCGCCTTCGACTTCAGCCAGTTGCAGACCTACGACCTCTCGCGGATCGAAGTGCTGCGCGGGCCCCAGAGCGGCCTCTACGGGGCCGACGCCATCGGCGGCGTCATCTCCGTCGTGACCAAGCGTGGCGAAGGGCCAACTCGGGCAATGGCGACGGTCGAAGGCGGCTCGTTCGGCATCTTCAACCAGTTCGGCAACGTCTCCGGCTCGGAGGGGATCTTCGACTACTCGGTGTCGGTCGGCCACATCCGGCAATCCGCCGTGCAGGTCACCCCGTTCGAGCTGCTGCCCCGCGGCGTACCGCTGCGGACCGCCTTCACCGACATCAAGACGGTCTCGACCAAGCTCGGGGCGCAACTCACCGACGAGTTCCGCCTCAACTACGTCCTGCGCTTCTCCGACAGCGCCTACCTCGACCAGGCCGACGGCGGCTTCCCGTACGCGCCGCTGCCGTACCGGAACCTCAACGACCAGCAGCAGCTGATCATGAGGGGCGAGGCCGAGTGGACGCCGGTGCCGGGCTTCCACAACGTCTTCGGCGCGAATTACTCGAAGTTCGACCGCCTGTTCGCCGGCCCGCTCGACCCGCTCGCCCCACCGACGCCCACCACCTACCTCGGCGAGCGAACCCGTTTCGACTACCGCGGCGACTGGCAATTTTCGCCCGGCAACCTCTTCCTGTTCGGGGCCCAGCGCGAGGACGAGCGATTCGAGACGACGGGCATCGACCGGTCCAACGGCAACACCGCCGGCTTCGCCGAGCTTCAGACCACGCCCTTCGCAGGCGCCGCGTTGGTCGCCAACATCCGCCACGACGCGAACGACCAGTTCGGCGGCGCGACCACCTTCCGGGTGGCGCCGAGCTACATCGTGCCCGGCACCGGGACCCGCCTGAAGGGCAGCGTCGGGACCGGCTTCAAGCCGCCGACCTTGAGCCAGCTCTATCAGGACTACCCGGGCTTCCGCTTCTTCGGGAACCCGAACCTGCGGCCGGAGGAAAGCTTCGGATTCGACGGCGGCTTCGAGCAGCCGCTGTTCGACGGCTTCATGACCGTGGGCGCGACCTACTATCAGACCGACTTCAAGAATCTGATCCAGACGGCCTACTACCCGACCTTCTCCACCAACGTGAACGTCGGCCGTGCGACTGCCTACGGCACCGAGAGCTTCGTCGCCCTGCGCTTTAACGAGTTCTGGAGCGGGCGGCTGGACTGGACCACCACGGTGACGAAGGACGAGATCGCCCAACAGGAGCTGCTGCGTCGGCCTCGCAACAAGGTCAGCGCCACCGCGATCTGGAACCTGATGCCGGGCCTGACCATGACCGGCACGCTCATCGTGTTGGGGTCGTTCGTGGACGGCAACCGGGACTTCTCCGTGCCGCGCCTGAAGGCTCCCGGCTTCACGCTGGTGAACCTGTCGGTCAACTACGCCTGGAGCGAGACACTGACGGTGTTCGGGCGGATCGATAACCTGTTCGACCAGCGCTACCAGAACCCCACCGGCTTCCAGGGCCCGGGGCTCGCCGTCTACGGCGGCGTCCGCGTGACGTCGTTTTGAGGTCGCGGATGCCGTCGCGCCTCGTGATCACCTTCGCGGCCATGATGTCCGCCGTACCCATGGGCGCGGCGGCGGCACCCGTGCGGGTGGTCTCGATGAACCTGTGCGCCGACGAGCTCGTCCTGCGCCTGGCCGACCGTGGCCAGGTTCTGGCCGTCACCTACCTCGCCCGCGACCCGCGCGGGTCGACGGTCGCGACCGAGGCGGTCGGGCTGCCGGTGACGCGGGGGCTCACCGAGGAGGTCGTCGCGTTGAAGCCCGACCTGGTCATCGCCGGTGCCTTCACGACGCGCACGACGGTGGGCATGCTCAAGCGCGTCGGCGCCCCCGTGCTCGAACTCGGCGTGCCGGCCGACCTGGACGGCGTCCGCGCCCAGATTCGGCAGGTCGCGGCGGCGCTCGGCCATCCCGAACGGGGCGAGAAGATGGTCGCCGCGCTCGATGCGCGTCTCGCCACCATCGTGCCAGTCAAGCAGCCTATGCGCGCCCTGGTGATGCGTCCCAACGCCTTCACGGTGGCACCCGGCGGGCTCGGGGACGCGCTGATCCGCGCCGCCGGCCTCGTCAACGTCTCGGCCGAGATCGGGCGTGACCGCTTGGGGCAGGTGCCCCTCGAAGCCGCGGCGCTGGCGAACCCGGACCTGATCGTCGTCGATGAAGGAGCGCCGGGCTGGCCTTCCTTGGCCGACACGCTCCTGCACCATCCCGTTTTCAGGGTCCTGGCGCGGACGCATCGGACGGTCGACATCCCGAACCGCTTCTGGACCTGTCCGGGGCCTCAGGTCGCCGAGGTCGTGGCACGGCTCGCCGAGGCTGCGAATAGACGGGCGCTCGGACCATGAACGCCCCCATTTCCGCGCTCAGCCCCGCGGCATCCCGGCGCCTCGGTACGCCGCGAGGCCGGCGCGCCGTCATCGCCATCCTCGGCCTCGCCGTCGTCGCGCTCACGTTCGCCTCCATCGCCATAGGCTACGCGCCCTTCGACGTGCCCGCCGCCTTCGCTGACCTCATCGCAGGCCGCACGACGCTCCCGGCCCTGGTCCTGTGGGAGCTTCGTGTTCCGCGCGCCCTGCTCGGAGCGCTGGTCGGCTTCAGCCTCGGCCTGACCGGCGCCGCGATGCAGGGATACCTGCGCAACCCGCTCGCGGACCCCGGCATCCTCGGCATCTCCTCGGCTGCGGCGCTCGGTGCGGTCGTCGTCTTCTACGGCGGTTTCGCCGCTTCCATGAGCCTTGCCCTGCCGCTCGGCGGCATCGCCGGTGCCGGTATTGCCGCGCTCCTCCTGAACGCGCTCGCCGCCCGCGGCGGCAGCACCCTCGGGCTGATCCTCGCGGGAGTCGGCGTGTCCAGCCTGGCCGGGGCGCTCACCGCGCTGGCACTGAACCTCTCGCCGAACCCCTATGCGGCCCTGGAGATCGTGTTCTGGCTGATGGGCTCTCTCAGCGACCGAAGTCTGGACCACGTGCTCCTGTGCCTGCCGCTGATGGCTGTCGGCTGGGCCCTCATGCTGTCGACCGGCTCCGCACTCGACGCCCTCACGCTCGGTGAGGACACCGCCGCGAGCCTCGGGGTCGGCCTCGTTTCCGTGCGTCTGCGTCTCGTCACCGGTGCGGCCCTGGCCGTCGGCAGCGGGGTCGCGGTTTCCGGCGCCATCGGCTTCGTCGGCCTCGTCGTGCCGCACCTGATGCGGCCGCTCGTCGGTGCCCGCCCCGGCGCCTGCCTGCTGCCGAGCGGCCTCGCGGGGGCGGTCCTGGTCCTTACGGCAGATATCGGCGTGCGCCTGCTCGCCACCCGGCCGGAACTCAAGCTCGGCGTGGTGACGGCGTTGGTCGGGGCGCCATTCCTGATCGTGCTGCTCCTGCGCAGTCGCGGGAAGCGGGCATGAGCCTCGGCCTGCACGACGCCCAGGTGAAGTTGGATGGCCGGGCCATCCTCTCGGACATCGATCTGACCTTTCAGCCGGGCCGCTTCGTCGGGCTGGTCGGCTCGAACGGAGCCGGCAAGACCACGCTTCTTCGCGTCCTGGCGGGGCTGATCACCCCGAACCGGGGGCGGGTCACCCTGGAAGCCCGTCCGCTAGCCGGCATGGGCCGTGAGGAGCGGGCCCGTCGCATCGCCGCCCTGTTCCAGGGTGCGGGGGTCGGCTGGCCGATGACGGTTCGCGAAATCGTGGCCCTCGGCCGGCTGCCGCACCGCCGGGCCTTCGCATCTCCCGCCGAGGCCGACGATGCCGCGGTCGCACGGGCGATGGCGCGCACCGACGTCCTCCACCTCGCCGACCGACCCGAGCCGACCCTTTCCTCGGGAGAGCGCATGCGCGCGTTGCTCGCCCGGGCGCTCGCGGTCGAGGCGCCGTGGCTTCTTATCGACGAACCGGTCACGGCCCTCGACCCAGCGCACCAACTCGACGCGATGACGCTTCTGCGGAGCGTCTCCCGGGACGGCACCGGCGTCGTCGCCGTGCTGCACGACCTGACGCTCGCGGCCAGGTTCTGCGACCGCATAGTCGTGCTGGCCGGTGGCCGCCTCGTTGCCGACGGTACCCCGGAAGAAGCCCTGACCGACGTGCTGCTCGCCAGGGCGTTCGGCGTCACGGCCGAGCGGGGCTGGGCTTCGGACGGAACACGATACATCCTGCCCTGGGCGCGGTCCGGGGCTCAGACGGAGGAACGCGATGACGTCACCAACACAGGCTGACGCGGTCACAACCCTGCTGCAGGAAGCTCTGGCCGACCCCGGCACCGCCTGGATCCTCGGCAGCTTCGGGGCCATCGCCGAGTTCATGCGCGACTCCGACGAGGCCACGTTGCCGCTGCCGGACGGCCGCATGGGTCTTGCAACGGAGCGGGGCGCCATCGCGCTCGCTCCCAGTCCCGACCTGCGTCCGGTGGCCTACGAGACCCCCGTCTCGACCGGCTGGAACCACGCCGTCGCCCTTTGCCTGCCTGAGGCGAGCTGCGCGATGAACCGGCGCGGCGTGGTGACGGAACTCGGCCCGGACCGGGACGCCGCCCGCGAACGGGACCGCGACGCCATCCTGTTCGATCTGGGCCTTGGTCTCTTGGCGGTCGATGCCTGCGTGCGCACGAGCCACCCGGAGGCCATCGCTTGCCTGCGATCCGGCGTCGGACTGCCGCTGTTCGACCTTGCGAGCCCCATCGGTCGCCAACTCGTCGCGCTGAGCCCCCACCGGGTGTTCATCGCCCGGGTCGGCCGCATCGAGGTCTATGCCCCGATCCCGGGCCCTGGCGGCACCAGCCCGGAGGGCCCTCACACCCACGTCCTGCCCAAGCTCCTGCGCGGCGGCCGCACTCATGCGGCGACCACCCCGATTCCGGCAGGCTGGGTTCCCTGTGCCGGCATTCATCCGGCTCACCCCTACAAGGACATGATGGGCCAGCGGATCGCCTTCGACGTGGCCCGGCACGACGCCTTTCAGACCCTCCTCGATCGTTGGGGAGATCCGGACCTGCTCGCGGCCAAGCGCGGCGGGGAGCGCGGCCTGGATAGCCCGGTGTCGAACCGCCACGCGCAGGCGGCTCGCCGCGTCGCCGAGGTCCAAGCGCGCTACCTGCGCGGTGAGACCGTCGAGGCCGACCCCGAGCTCGACGAGGACGAGGACGCCGCCAACCATGCCTGACCCAGCGCTCCATGGACGTTGAGGCACCCCCGCGCCGACAGAGGGTGGTGGGGCTGATCGGGTGCCCCGGCGCGGGTAAGACGACCTACGCGCGCCGGTACGACCCGCTGCAGGGCTGGGTGCACCTCACCCTGGACGACCTGCGGCAGACATTCTGGCCGCCGGACCGTCAGGTCTACTGGCAGGTACGCCGGACGGACTGGGACGAGGGGGCGCGCCGACTGCTCCACGGTGTGAAGGTCGCTGCCCTGGATGCAGCCCTGGCGGCGGGGTTCAGCGTTGTGATGGCCGACACCCACCTGACCCGAAAGGTGTTCGAGGCCGAGCTTGAGGTCGTCGAGCGATACGGTCTCCGGGTCGAGTGGAAGGTGTTCGACCTTTCCTGGGAGATGCTCCTGGCCCGCAACGAGGCCCGCGGTGGGATCGACCCGTCACATCGGCAGCCGGAGACGATCCTGCGGCTGGCCTACGACGCCTTCCGCTCACCGGATGCCTGGTGGCGTTTGCTCCCATCAGATCAGGTCGAACTCATCGAACCTTGAAAGGTACCTGCATCGTCAGCCGACCAGAGCGTCTGCTCCTCGGGGAGCCGTCGCGAGCATCAGAACGGACACAATAGGGTTATTACTGCTAGTGTAGTGCCGGAAAACATGTCCGCTTTCAGGAGTCGCACGAGCGCTTGTGTAGTACCGGCGAAAACCGGCTTTCAGCAGGGAGGGCCGTGGGGGAGGCTCCGTGCTACCTCCACAAGACGTTACAGGATCGCCGCATCGGCGTTACAGACACAGCAAGTAACGGGGCGCTCCCTCACCGCACGAACACCTCCCTGCAGGGGGTCTCGATAGGTGCAGGTTACGTATTCCCGGCCAGGGAAGCGTTTACCGAGGCGCGAATCGGCGCTTGCCTCGATTCGTCGGATGGCGATCTCATGTCTCGACGACAGGAGGCCGCCATGCACGCACACACCATCGCCCAGCACCTCGACGGCAGCCTGCAGCGTCTCGCCGGCGTGGCCTTCACCATGCACCAGGATCGCGTCCAGGCCCGTCAGAAGGCTGCCTACGAGCAGCGCGAGCGGAACCTCACCGCCGTCGGGAAGGTCGCCGCCCGCGTGCAGAGCGACGCGAACTGCATCGCCGACCTGCAGGCGGAGGTCACTCGGCTGCGCGCGGAGAGCGATCAGTGGCGTGTGCGGGCCCTCGGTGCTGAGGGCAAGCTCGCCCGCATGGCCGCCGCGATCCGCTCGATGCGCTCGGCGGCATGACGGAGTGCGCAGAGATGCCGACGTGCGCACGTGAGAGCACGACAAAGTGTGCACGGGGCAAGGCACAATAGGGGCGAACGAGATTTCGGAACAAAAAGAGAGGGCCGTCCCGATTGGGGCGGCCCTCTCTCGTTCGGACGTGGCCGGGGCGGTCAGGCGGCCCGTAGCGTCGTCGTCTCCGGCTGATCGTCGATGAGGTCCTCCAGGATCGCGAGCGTCCGTTCCTGGGGCGTCTTCTCGCGGGCCAGGGCCGGCCCGACGTCCGCCTTCATGATTTCGCCGATGAACTGGACGCGGCCACCGATTTTCGCGAATCTGGGCTCGATGCGCGGCTCCCGGCAGAGCGGCAGGTCAGCGATGGCCCTGACGCCCAGGGCGTGCTCGCCAACCCGGCGCGGTCCGTGCTGCGTCAGACGCCGGAGTTCGGCATCGGAGAGGCTGGCGGCCCAGCGGACGACATCCTCGGGGATCTCCGCCATCGAGGGAGCCGGGTGCCGGCCGCCGCTGACCTTCGACAGGGCGAAATCGAACACATGCTGGCCGACGTCGACGGTGACGAGCGGCAGGGGCGCGCCGCCATCCGCCGGAGGCGTCGCCGCGACCCGCTCCATGGCCTCCTCGACGTCGTCCCCGGCGGGCGGGGAGACCAGGTTCGGCAGGAGGCTCTTCGTCACCCAACGGCCGGCTTCCCAGACCGTTTTTGCCATCGCGGCCATCATCATCATCGCGAGGATGGCCACCTTCTTGAGCGTGCGCATGTCGTGATCCCTTCCCGTTCGTGCGTGGTCCCGGACACCATTCTCCGCGCACGTATGCATCTCACCAGGGCCGCACGTGCGCTTTTTCAGGGGCCCCAGATCCTCGCCGCGGCGGCTCGGGCCTCGGGGGTGTCGGAACGGACGATGGGGAGGCCGGCGGCGGTCATCTCCTCGTAGGAAGGCGCCCTGGCCCAGACCTGTAGCCGCGTCGCTTTCTCGATGACCGCCCAGTAGCCAGACCACTCGGTGCACGTGCCGCCTTCGTAGCCGTGGCCTTCGCGCATCCTCAGGCGGGTCGTTTCGAGGCTCAGCCCGGCGGCCAGGGCGAGCCGCCTGTGCAGGCGGGCCGTGGCACCGGCGGGGTCGAGCGCGTCGGCGGCTTCTTCTACGCGCACGCGCGCGAGGGAACCGTCGGCGCCGAGGCGATGGACGACATGCGAGCCGCCCCAGTAGCCCGCGCCCCGGGATGACGTCCCGGCCGGCGTCGACACGAGGAGCGCCCCGGGCGCTTCCTGCAGCTCGTGGACGGCGACGAGGTTGAGGCCGCGCCCCTCGTAGCGGGCCGGCCTGAGCGGGAAATTGTTGCAGACGTGGCCGGTCGCGCGGTCGGCGAGCTCGGCGGTCCAAAGCCAGCGGCTGGCGGGCAGGCGGGCGGTGATCATCGAACAACTGTAGGCATACACCCCGGGCAATCCAAGTAGATCGACGCGATCTAAGGGCGACACCCGCTCTTGATCCGCTCCCACAAAGACACGGGATCCGCGTATGTGTAGGACTGGCACATGCAGAAACCGCGTATTACTGTTAGACTACTTGCGGACAGCTTCCGACGCGAGCATATTTCACTCTTCACGACTATGCGGGGCGGTTCAGTGCAACGGCGACGGGGAACGCGGCCACTATCGAGCATGACGGTGCGGGAGCGCCTCGTGCACGCCTGTGCCGCTGTCGGCGGTCAGCGGGCCTGGGCGCGGATGCATTCCGTCTCGCCCTCGTACGTCTCGGCCGTCCTCGCCGGCGATGCCGAGCCCGGCCCCAAGATCCTGGAGGTCCTCGGGCTGCGTCGTGACGAGCCGACCTACCGACCCGTCGAGGAGCCCACCGATGCAGACCAGTGAGCCGCCCCGCCCGGCGGCGTCCTACCGCGCCGAGCAAAAAGCCGCCGCGCGCATGCTCGCCAAGATCAACAGGGTGCAGGGCGCGCCCTCGCGCCAGATCGCCCGCGACGTCGAGCGGTTCGAGGCCATGCGCCGCGTGTCCCGCGCCACCGTCCACGGGGGACAGGCCTGATGACCGGCGCCTTCCACCCCGCCGACGAGCTCGCCTACGTGCGCGGGGAGCTCGACCGTCTAACCGGCCGCGAGATCGCCCTGACGCGGGCCCTCGTCGCCGACCGCGAGGCCCGCGTCGGTTCGCTCCACCAGGCCGTCGTCACCCGCGTAGGCAGCCGGGACGCCGTAGACATCGAGCGCCTGCCCGACCTACGCGAGACCCTCCGGCTGCTCTCCGGTCCGGTGCTCTGCGTCGACTGCGAGACGACGGGCCTGCATCCGCTCGACGGCGACCGGATAGTCTCCCTCGCGATCCTCCAGGCCCAGGTCTGCTCGACCACCACGTACGGTTCTGACCGGAGCCCGCAGTGGCAGCACGGCGAGGGAGTTTCGCTCGAATCCCGCACCGCCTACGTGGCCGCGTTCAACCCAGAGGGGCGGAAGTCTTCGCCGGAGGCTCTGGCGGTCCACGGCCTGTCGGATGAGCGCCTCGCCGGGTGCGCGGTGTTCGCTGAGCGGGCCTTCGACATCGAGAACATCTTGGCGGGGCTGGACGAGGAGTTCGGCGCGACGACGGTCGTCGCGCACAACGCCCGCTTCGACGTGGGCTTCCTTGACATAAAGTTCGAGCGCGCCGGCCGGGCCGTGTCGTGGGGTCCCATCGTGGACACCCGGCTCATCTCCAAGATTCTATGGCCCGGGGAGAAGGGCAGCCTGGATGCCCTGTGCGAGCGCCTCGGCGTCGACCGTGGCGACCGCGACCAGCGGCACGAGAGCCTTAGGGTTGCGCGCCTGCTCGCCCTGTGCCTCCCGGGCCTCATCGCGGAGATCCGCCGGAGAGTGGCATGACCCGCACGGCATTCGGGGACGGCCTCGTGACGCTCGACGCGCGCGAGACCCGGTCGCGCCTCGCCGAGGCCCTCGCGACGGCCAAGGCCCACCCCGCCTGGGCCGCGGGCCCTCGCTCCAAAGCTCTGCAGGACGCCGTCGGCAAGGTCGAGCGGGCGCTCCTCATGGCGTCGCGCGAGGCGATCCACGTCCTCGCCGATGCCCTCACGGAGGCCGACCGGCCGCCCACCGCCGCGACCACCGCGGAGGCCCACGCGCAGATCGTCGCCGAACTCGATGCCGACGCTCCGCCGGCGCCGTCGCGATCAGGCTCGCCCCTGCCGCCGCTCGGCCGCGGCCGCGTCACCGTTCCCACGCCGCGACCACGCCTGCCGCCCCGGAAGTGAGATCCCCGTCGGGCGCCAGGCGGCAGTGGCGCCCCACACCAGAAAAGCCCCCCCATCCAGCCCATCGAGACAGACATGATCAAGCGTGAGCATCCCCTGGTGAAGCGACCGCTCGCCGACCGCCCCTACGACGTCGGACACCCCGACCGCCTCCGCTCCGATGGCACCCACAAGCCATTCTGGGATTACCGCGGCGCCGTCATCGAGGGCCGAACGGACACGGAACGCGGGTATTTCGTGTCAGGGCTCGGGATCGCCTTCCCGCCGTACGCCACACTGTCGGAGGCCTGCGACCGCATCGACGAATTCTGCAACCGTCGCGGCGGCCAGCACCGCCGCTTCGCGCAGGATCTCGCGGCCAGCGTGGCGCAATCCATCGAGGCGGAGCCGGTCGACTTCATCGACCACGCCGAGCAGCCCATCCTGCCCACCGACGGGGTCTTCGTCGACTCCCTCGGTTTCAGCATCGGTCCTGTCACCGTCCGGAACCTCGTCCAGCGGGCGATCATCGACGCGTACTTCGCCGGCTATCATGGCGATGGCTTCCACTACGACGACATGGCTGATGAGCTTGTCGCAGCCCTCGCGCGGTCGGGATTCGAGATCGTCCCGACGCCGGCCCTCACCTCGGCCTGACCGGCCCCCGTCGACGCGCCAGGCGGTCAGTGGCGCCCCGACCATCTCAAGCATTCCTCAGAACAGGAGAGCGCCGTGGAGCGCCGAGCTGAAGAAATCGTCATGAACGCCCTGGGGCACGCCTATTTCAGGGGCAAGGCCGGCTAGGGGATGTACGCATCGGCCCTGACCGAGCTCGCGCGTGCACTCGACAAGGACGGGTTCGAGATCGTGCGGAAGCACGGCATGGACTGGAGAGAAATCCTCCGCCGGCGGGAAGCCGAACGGCTGCGCGCTTGGGAGCTCGGGGTCACCCCACCCATGGGGGGTGCGTTCCGTGTCAGCGAGGCACGCCGGACAGGGGACTGGAGCGAGGTCACGGACGCGGACTGGACTGCCTGGGTGAACGCCCTGCGAGATCGGAAAGCCTTCGAATCCTCTGTGCTCGCCGCCATTGAGCGGGATCGCCAGCCCGACGAGGACGCCCCAGGCTACCTCAAGGCCGTCCGCCTCCTGAGGGGCGCGCTCCCGTCCATCAAGGAGATCGACGACGCCCTCGCTGGCTCGTCCCCCGACGGCTCCCAGGGCAATGTCTGGGTGCTCCGCCAGCGCATCGTCGACCGCCGCCCGCCCGCCGGGCCGTTCTGGGGCGAGCCCGAGGCTGTCTCGTTCGAGCAGACGAGCGCCAGGGCGACGGTGGAGATGCCGCCCGGGAAGCGGGTTGGAGCTGGTGTGCACGACCGCGAGGGCGCTGAGGGCGCCGAGGTCCTCGGCGTGTTCTGGACCGATGGCGTCGTGTCGTTCTCCGGCGACGCCGGCAAGATGAAGGAGTTCCTGGACCAGATCGCGCGCCTCGCCCCCATGCCGGCCACGGAGGCCTTCCTCTGATGCGCGCCCTCCTGTCCCTCACATGCGGCGGCCCCGGGCGGGTCGCTACCTCCGCCGGGGCCATCGTCGCGATCTTGGCGGTCGCCTCGGGCAACGGCTGTGATGTCCTACGGGCCGCGTGGGTGACGAGCCTCGTCGCGAGCGGCTTCGTGTTCGCGTTCGCCGTCCTGGCGATGATCGGGGCCGCCACGGGCGTCGTCGACGAGACCCCCGCACCCGCCCCGAAGGAGGCCGACCATGGGTAGCCTCGTTCGTTCCGTGTCGCGGGCCCAGGCGCGGGCGCGGGCATCTAAGACCGCCTCCACCCCGACCCTGGTGATCGGCAAGCCCTACGAGCCGCCGGTGATCAAGGCCGACAAGGGGCTCCTCGGCGGTTCGTGCAACCGCACGGACTGTCAGGCGCCCGGAGCTACGTGGGTCAACGAGAGCAACGGCGCGCACTACTGTCGGTCGTGCGCGCTAGAGATCAACCGTTGGGCACCGTTCCTGGAAGGGCGGCGGCTCTGCGAGCCGCTGAAGCCGGCGGGGCCACGTCACTGCGACGACTACATCGAGGACCCGACCCAGCCCGAATGCCTGCGGCTGTTCCTCGATTACCATCGGCTGCCGGCGTCGGCGAAGTACCCGACGACGGACGAGCGCTTCAACGCGGAGATGGAAGAGCGCCTCGGCTTTCCGATGTGGCGCGCGCCGGTCCCGGTGCTGTTCGCCGACCACGACGGCCGGCGCGTCCGGGTCGTCATGGCGTCCCGGTTCGGCGACGTCGGCATCACGAAGAACCTCGACGCCGAGCACGGTTACGACGTCCGTGTCGCGGTCGAGGATCTCTCCAACTTCTCAGAGGCTGCCTGATGCGCCCCGTCTCTCCCCTCCGCCTGCCGCCCCGGCTGCCCCCCGTCGCCCGGGGCGCCTGCGCCGTCGTCAAGGAGATCGCCGCCCCCCTGCCGGAGCCGGTCGCCTTGGCGCCGGCCGGGGACGCCCCGCTGCAGGAGGTCCTCGCCGTCGAGGCGGCCGCCCTGGCCGACATCGCCGATCCGTCCGTCCTCGCCGCGGCGCGCCGGGAGGCCCGGGCGGCGTCGCTCGTGGCGAACCTCGACGGCGTGATCAGGGGCAATCCCCTCGAGAAACCGAACTCAAGATCGGGCTGCAGCCGGCCAAGCCCCACGAGCGCGCCGAGGCCCTCGGGCGGCGGGGTGCCCGGTGCGCGGGGAGCGCGGCGAGGCTCAGGGCATACCTGAAAGACTACGGGCACCCCCGGCATGGCGAGCTCGTCGATCTCCATGACCGGCTCTACGCCGAGGGGAAGCGCCTGATGGCCGAATCGCGCGCGATTTCGCGCTAGTGCCATGGTGCTATGCTTGGTCCTCAATACCCTGGTCTTCGGGACGGGCGATGCGCCCGCAGGGACAGGGGACAGGACATGGCATTCAGCAGGACGCCCTACGCGGACAGGATCGCCGCCGGCATGTCGGCGGCGGGTGGCGACCGCTTCTTCGCGCCGGGGGCCGCGTACCGCGCCGGGGGATTCGACGAGCAGGCGTGGCAGCGCGAGGTGAACACCGCGCTCCGCGTGTCCAAGCCAGGGCACGAGGTGCGGGTCGAGGTCAGCCTGGAGGGGGAGAAACGCTGGACGCTCTGCCGCGTCTCGGAGGGCCGGGTGACGCCTCTCACGAAAACGCTCCAGCCGGAACACACGAGCATCCAGGCCCTGGAGAGCATGGTCGACGTCAACATCGTCGCGATCCGGCGCGCCTACGTGGACGAGCTCAACCGGCGTACCGAGGAGAAGGCGATGCAGCCCAGGAAGAAGGCGTCGCCCCAGGCCTGCATGCCCAAGCGCCGCCCCCGGGCCGAGGAGCCCGAGGAGGCCGCGGCGCCCGCCATGGGCCGCTGAGGCAACCCACCGTCGAAAGCCAGGGGCCCCGGATCGTCTCCGGGGCCCTTTTCATTCCGCGTCGTCCTCGGGGCGCTGCTCCTCGGGTGGCGTGGGCGTCGCCGCTAGGCGCTCGCGGATCTCGGCGAGCCCGACGGGCCGGTAGCCCCAGCAGTCCAGGCCGACGTCGCAGGACCGGGACGTGCCGGGCAACGCGCCGTGGGAGTGCCCGTACAGGTGGAGGGCGCCCCGCCACGAGCCGTTCCACGTCCGGAGCGCGTAGTGGCAGAGCACGATCCTCGTGCCGTCCACGTGCACCGTCCGCAGGTCCGCCGGCTCGCTGGCCCAGGGAAGCCCGATGTGGCGCGGGCCGTCGTGGTTGCCGATGATCAAGTGCTTCTTGCCGTTGAGGCGCGCGAACACCTGCTGGCACCGCTCCGGCGAACTGTTCATGGCGAAGTCGCCGAGGAAGAACACATCGTTGCCCGGCCTCACCCGGCTGTTCCAGGCGTGGATCAGGTCCTCGTCGTGCCGGGCGATGTCGTCCCAGGGGCGGCCGGACATCCGCAGGATGCCTCGGTGTCCGAAGTGGGCGTCCGCGCTGAACCAGGTCGTCGCGGCGTTGAACGTCTGATGCTTCATGATGGCAGCCTCCGTGGCGGGGCTGCGCGCGCGGCGTCACGCCCCTAGGGGATCGGTCGGTTCGGGGCGTGGGCGCGTATTCGTTTCACGGGGGCCTCTCGGGCGGGGTCGAATCGTGAGGATCGCAGCTCGCGGCGGCGGGTCAACCAGGGCGGCGGGCCGACCCTGGACCGTGGTGAAGGAAGGGTGAAGATCGCCGGCGGCTGGGTTGCGCATAAGGGCGCCAGGCGGGCCCGAAACGGTGATATCTTGAACGTGCGAGGCCCTAACCGTCATATCCTCCGCATAAGGCCGACACGTTGAAATCCAATCCGCATGTTCCTATTTTGTTCACAATGCGGAGATGGTGCATGGACGGTTACGAGTGGATCGCCGAGGCGGCCGCGGAGGAGCGCGACGCCATTGCTCGGGCGCTCGCGGAGGACCTCCTGGGGGCCTCGCGAGGTGGGAGGGGACTCGTGCGGGCCGAGCGCCCGGCGGACCCGGCGCGGGCCCTCGGCCGGGACCGGCGGGAGCGCCGGCCTCAGCGCCGGATCGCTAACCCGTCCGAGATCCGAACTCGGACGGTTCGAGCAGACCCCGTCCGAAACCCGTCCGAGAATGAGAAAGCCCCGGACGGGGGGTCCAGGGCTCGGCGTTCGTCCAGTGTGCTCTAGATCGTCTAAGACCATGTCCAGGCTAAGATAATCGCCCGGGGAAATTTGGTAGCGAGGGAGGGATTTGAACCCCCGACACAAGGATTATGATTCCTCTGCTCTAACCAGCTGAGCTACCCCGCCACGCGGCACGACCGTCCGCGAGGACGATGCGTGCAGTGGCCGCGGTATAGGAAGAGCGGACGCTCGCTGTCAACGGTTTTGGGTGCGCAAAGCGCGTGTCCGGATCGGGCTCGATCCATGTCCCGCCGATCGCGGACGGGACAGCCCGGCTGTCACCGGAAGTCGACCGTCGCCGATGCGGCGGCCATGTGCGGTCCGTCGAAGCCCGCTAGGTTGACATACGGGCCGCCTGAAGGCCCGTCACATCGCGGAGCGTTCGATCACAGCGCGCACGAACCATCGTTGGAACACCAGCCTCGCCGCCCTTCTCGTGCTGGGCGTGCCACTCCTCGCCGGCCCGGCCATCGCGGCGGGCAACGACGCCACCTATCGCGCGGCCCTCACCGGCAGCAGCGAGGTCCCGGCGACCACAGGCGCCGGCACGGGCGACATCACCGCGACCTTCGATCCCGCCGCCAAGCGCCTCAGCTGGTCGGGACGATACAGCGGTCTCACCGGCCCGGTCACGGCCGCCCATTTCCATGGTCCGGCCAAGGCCGGTGAGAATGCCGGCGTGCTGGTTCCGGTGACGGCGGCGAGCAGTCCCTTCTCCGGCGAGGCGATCCTCGACGACGCGAAGGCCGCCGATCTCGCTGCGGGCCGCATCTACTTCAACCTCCACACCGCCGCGAACCCGAAGGGTGAGATCCGCGGCCAGCTGGAGCGCGCGCCCTGATCCGGAACGGCGAGAGCCTCGACGTTCCCGATCGCGCCCGGTAGGCGGATCCCATCCTCCTGCCGGAGCTTTCGATGAAGCAGATCGACGCCATCATCGCCTGGACGCCCCTGCGTTGGGCAGAGCTGAAGCCGGAAACCGCCGGGCAGGTCGTCGTCCTGCCCGCACCCGACACGGCGGGCGAGGCGAAGCGCTACATGATGCGCGCCGGCGCCAGCTCGTCCGCCCTGGCCGCCCTGTCGGAAGAGGCGCGCATCGCCCGCCTCTTCATCGACTTCCAGACCCTCGTGGTCCGCGACGGGATCGACCCGCAGGCGGCCCACCGGGCGTTTCTGACGATCGACGAATATCGGTTCCGCATAGCCCCCGACACCGAGGGTGCGGAGTTCGAGGATCCGCCCGAGGAGGATTAGCCTTCTGCCCGCGGCCGGCCGTTGCGTCGTGCTCACGCAAGCGTGAGAATTATGAATGCACACAGGCCGAAGCCGCC
>NZ_BACT01000278.1:0-2095 GCF_000333255.1 Methylobacterium sp. B1
GTGGACTTCGGCGTCTTCACGGTCCAGCGCCACGTCGACCATCCGATCTACGAGTACCTCGACTACACGGTGCAGGACTAAGGCGGCTTCGTCCGCGCGACCGACGACAGGGTCATTGGCGGCTTTCGCAACCGCTTGGTCGTGGGCGTGAACGTCGACAACGGCACCATCGACTACAGGCAGTTCGTCAACCTGAATGGCGCCGTGAAGGGCCCCCTAACATTCTCGACCCTCGACCGTTCGGAGAACCTGTCGGCCTATGCAGAGAACTCGTTCTTCATCCTGCCGAACGTCGCCCTCGTCGGGGGCGGCTTCTTCCTGCGCGCGGTCCGTGACCGGAAGGACCGGCTCCTGACAGACGGCGACCAGTCGGGCCGCTCCACCTACGACATCGCCAAGCCGAAGTTCGGCGTGCTCTGGGACGTCGACCCCACGTGGCAGGTCTACGGCAACGTCTCGGGCAGCGCCGAGGCGCCGACCTTCGACGCGAACTCGTTCGCGACCTTCGCAACCTCAAACCTGCGCGCCCAGACCGCGACCACCTACGAGGTCGGTACGCGCGGGGCCCGACCGGACCTGAGCTGGGACCTTTCGCTCTACCGCTCGGAGATCCAGAACGAACTGCAGTGCCTGACGACGTCGATCTTCAGCCCCTGCAGCATCGTGAACGCGGACCGCACCGTTCACCAGGGTGTCGAGGCCGGTCTCGGGGTGGCGTTCCTGAAGTCGCTCGTCACGGTTGAAGACCGTGTCTGGTTCAACGCCGCCTACACCTACAACGATTTCTTCTTCGTTCGCGACGCGCTCTATGGCGACAACCGCTTGCCCGGCGTGCCGACCCACTACCTGCGCGCCGAGGTGCTCTACCGACACCCTAGCGGCTTCTACGCCGGCCCCAACGTGGAGTGGTCGCCGCAGTCCTACTTCGCCGACAACGCCAACAGCCTGACGGTGCCCGCCTACGCGCTCCTGAACCTCAGGATCGGCTTCGATCAGGGCTCGGCTTGGTCAGGCTACCTTGAGGCACGCAATCTCCTGGACAAGCGTTACATCTCAAGCGTGGCCATCGCCGGCATCGCTAACGCCAGCTCGGAGATCTTCAACCCTGGCACCGGCCGGGCAATTTACGGAGGCCTTCGGTACCGGTGGTGAGGATTGTTCCCGACCCATGATGGTCGTGCAACGTCCCTTTAGTGAAGGCTAGAAGCGGACATCAGCTCGGCGCCCACAATGCGGTCGAGGAAAATCTACGTGGATCACTGGATCAGAATCGGACCGTGAACGACCCGGTGATACGTCGTGGAGATCCCGGATAAACGCGAAACACGTTGAGCGAGCTCTCATAGTAGACCGTGTTGAAGATGTTCTCGATGTTAAGGCCGAAGCGGAGGTTCTCGTAGCGGTAGTACGCCAACGCGTCGGCCGCGATGTAGGCCGGTAGGACAAAACCGGAGCCGGCCGCGTCGCCCGGACGCTCCCCGACGCCGCGCACGCCACCCCCGATGCCGAACCCCTTCCAGTCCCCACCCTGCACCTCGTACACGGCGAGCAGGCTTCCCGAGTGGCGCGGCACATTGATGAGTGGCGCGCCCACCGGCAGCACGTTGTCCTTAGTCACCACCGCGTCGGCGTAGACATAGCCGGCCAGGATCTTCAGCTCCGGCGAGAGCTGCCCCTGCGCCGTCAGCTCGAAGCCCTGGCTGCGCACCGCGCCCGCCGCGAGCGAGAAGCCGCTGTTGTTCGGGTCCGGCGTCAAAACGTTCTGCCGATCCACCCGGAAGGCCGCCGCAGTCAGCAGCAGGTTGCCGCCGAACAGCTCGGCCTTGGCGCCGATCTCGTAGCCCTGTCCCGTCTCCGGCTTCAGTGGCTTGCCCGGCGACACGGCCGCGGCGTCGGGGCCGATGTTGGGCCGGAAGCTCGTCCCGGCGTTGGTGTACAGCGAGAGCCATGGGATCGGCTGGTAAATGAGGCCGGCCCGCGGCGAGGCAGCGACCCGCGACTGGTCCGCCTGGCTGCGCGGGATGCGCTCGCGGAAGGAGTCCTCGAAGATGTCGAGCCGCGTGGCCACGAGCGCCTTCCACTCCGGGCTCAGCAC
>NZ_BACT01000277.1:0-3848 GCF_000333255.1 Methylobacterium sp. B1
GGCAACCGGTTCCAGACCCCGCTGGGTCGGGACGGGCGATCCGCCAATGCCTCGAGGCCGCCACGCTGAAAAGCGTCGTACCACCGGTAGAACGTCGCCCGGGTGACGCCGAGCTTGTCCAGGGTGGCGCGCACCGGCAGATGGGATGCTNCGACCAGCCGGATGATCTCCAGCTTCTCAGAGGCCGGGTACCTCATGCCTCGTCGCCCCCAGCCCCGGTCAGACTTTTTTTCAGCAGGCGGTTTTCCAGGACGAGATCGGCTACGACCTCCTTCAGCGCACCCGCCTCGCGACGCAGGTCCTGGACCTCGTCGGCGGTCGCGGCACGGGCCGTGTCGCCGGCCAGCCGCTTCTTGCCGGCTTCCAGGAACTCCTTGGACCAGCCATAGTACATCGAGCTGGCGATGCCTTCGCGCCGGCACAGCTCGGCGATGCTGTCCTCACCGCGCAGCCCTTCCAGCACGATGCGGATCTTCTCCTCGGCCGAGAACTGCCGGCGCGTGGCGCGGCGGATGTCCTTGATCACGGCTTCTGCCGGCTGCCGCGCCGGCCCGGACGTCTGTTTCATCTTCGCTCCTGGGGGCTACGATGAACCAGCCATCCTCCGTTCGTGAAGACCCTCAATTTGTCTCAGGAGTGCTGACGGCGGACAGTCGTTCTAGAGGACGGCTTTCCCGTCACGCAGGCGGACGGCTCCTCGCGTTTCGACCTCGTCGACCCGCGGGCCTACTCGCGCATCGACGTGTTCCGCGGGCCGCAGTCGCCGTTCTTCGGCAACTACGCCACGGGCGGGGCGCTGAACTTCGTCACCCGCCGCGGCTCCGAGATCAACGGCGTCGAGTATGGGGTCGATGCCGGCAGCTTCGGCTACCTCAACAACTACGTCACTTTCGGCGGGGTCAGCGGCCCGTTCGAGTACAGCCTGTTCACCAGCGACACGCGGGGCAACGGCTTCCTCAGCCACAACTCATTCGACACCCAGACCATCAACTTTCTGGGCACCTACGCGCCGACCACAGACGACCGCTTCACCCTGAAAATCATCAACAACGAGGTCGCCACCGACCTACCGGGGCGCGGCTCGCTCAACCAGTTCCGGCTCAACCCCTTCCAGCGGGGCTGCACCACGGCCGTCGCGGCCGCACCCGGTTGCGTGACCTACAACCTGCTTCTCAACGGCCGGAACGGCGCCACCGTGCCGGTCACCGCCGACGAGGGCGCCTTCTTTCGCGGCGACCGGCGCACCATCGTGGGCGGACGCTGGGAACATGACTTCGACGCCTTCACGACCTGGCGCACCCAACTCGTGTTCGACGACCGCCAGATCAACCAACCCTTCTACACGAGCTCAGGACGCGGTGATTTCCCAGGCTTCAACTTCCTCACCGACTTGACCCGGCGCGGCGACCTGTTCGGCCTTCCGGCGACCGGCTACGTGGCGCTCGCCTACAACACCCTGGACAGCCACAGCCTAACCTACAATCGCGCGCCCTACGGCGGCCCGCGGCTCGGCGCGCTGACCGCCGATCTTGAGGCTACGCAGGCCAACCTCGGCGGGCGCGCGCGGATCGAGGTGCAGCTCTCGGAGCAGTGGATCGCGGTGCCCGGAATCAGTGCCGAGAACACCACGATCAACGGCCGCAACATCACCTATGGCTTCCCGGCCGCCGGCGGCTTCACGACCACCCTGGCCAACCTCGACCGCAGCTTCCTCAACGTCGCGCCCGAGCTCGCGCTGGTGTATCGGCCCAACACAGACTGGCAGTTCCGGGGTCGGGTCGCCACCGGCTACGCCACGCCTTCGGCCTCGAACCTCACCGTCACGTCCGCCGGTGTGCCCGGCAACAACGGGCAGCTGCAGACACAGGAGAACCTCGGCTTCGACGTCGGAGCCGACTGGACGCCGCTGCCCGGCGTCCGATTCAGCGTCACGGGCTTCTACGAGTTCTTCCGCAACGAGCTCGTCACGCAATCGCCCGGTGCTGGCCTCCTGAGCTACACCTTCAACGCACCGGCCTCGGAGCATCGCGGCGTCGAGGTCGGGGCGGACTGGGCTTTCTCGCCGGGCTGGCGAGCAACCGCCGCCTACACCTTCGACGACCAGATCTACACCAAGTACGTCGAGCAGCTCAGCGCCGGCAGCCTCACCAGGCGGTTCGACCGCGCGGGCAACCACATCCCCGGCGTGCCTGCCAACCAGCTTCTCGCGCGCGTGGGCTACGAGCAGGCCACAGGCCCGTTGGCCGGTCTGGGCGCCTATGTCGAGACGGTGTTCCAGGACGACTTCTTCATCGACAACGCCAACCTGCTGAAGGCGCCCGGCTACGCCATAGTGAACCTGAACGTCCACTACACGACGGAGCTGGTCGGCTACGCCAAGCGGTTGAACCTGTTCTTCGAGGCGCGGAACGTCTTCGACAAGACCTACATCGCCTCGGCCCAGAACCTCGCAAATTCGATCAGCGCAACCTCCGGCCTGCAGAACGGCGCGAGCGTCCTGGCCAACACCACCGGCTCGGTGTTCGCGGGAGCTCCGCGCAACTTCGTCGGCGGCATGCGGCTGGCATTCTGATGCGATCGAGGAGCACAGCGCCCGCACCCATGCAGGCCCCGCGACGGCGTGTCTTCCGCGCGGCCATCGCGGTGGTCGCCCTGTACGCACTCGCGCTTCAGGCAGTGCTCGGCAGCGCGAGCCTCACGGTCTTTCCCGACCCTGTTCACGTCATTTGCCAGCCAGACGTAGCCATCGACAACGGGCTCTCCAAGTCGCCCCTCTCTCATCATGGGCACTCGAAGTGCTGCATCGTCGCCCATGTGGCGGGATCCGCGGCTGTCCCGTCCATGGAGGCGGTTCCCGTCGCCTGGCCCCTCCGCCAAGCCGTTGCCGTGACCTGGCGTCCGGAGGTCCTCGCCTGTCCGCGCGGGCCACCAGGAGCCAGAGCCAGTGCACGCGCGCCGCCCGTCGCCTGATCGGTCGCATCACCCCGATCCTCCAGGCCACGGACCTCATGCCATGTACCGAATTCCCCGGGTCAAGCTCTACGCCGCCCTGCTGTTGACGCTGCTCGCCACCACGTCGGTCTTCGCCCAGACCACCGCGACCCAGTCCGTCACCCTTTCCGAGCTCAGCGTCTCCGGCTCCGCCGGACCGCTGGCCGAGACGCAGCTTCCACCGGCCGCCCAGGCAGCGAGCCTGACCGTCCCGACCATCGAGCAGGCGCGCGCGGAACTTCAGCGCACGCCGGGCGGGGTCGCCCTCGTGCCGGACACCTACTTCAAGAACAGGCCGGCCCAGACGCTCAAGGACGTGCTCGACTTCGTGCCTGGCGTGATCGTGCAGCCCAGGTTCGGCTCGGATGCCCGGCTGTCCATCCGTGGCTCGGGCCTCTCCCGCAACTACGGCAACCGCGGCATCAACGTTTTCCAGGACGGCATCCCCATCAACACCTCCGACGGCCTCGTCGACTTCTTCGAGATCGACCCGACCGCCTACCGCTACGTCGAGGTCTTCAGGGGCGCCAACGCGCTGCGGTTCGGCGCCAACGCGCTCGGCGGCGCGATCAACCTAGTCACGCCGACAGGCCGAGACGTTTCCCCCTTCGAGGCCCGCATCGATGCCGGCAGTTTCGGATACCTGAAGGGGCAGGCCGCCACCGGCGGGGTGTCGGGCCCGTTCGACTACTTCCTCACGCTGTCCGGCGACCGGTTCGACGGCTTCCGCGAGCACAGCGACGGAAATTCGGTTCGGGGGCACGCCAACTTCGGCTACCAGTTCTCGNCGGACGCCGAGACGCGCTTCTACGTCAACGCCAACACCATCAACCAGCGCATCCCCGGCGAGGTGACCC
>NZ_BACT01000276.1:0-131 GCF_000333255.1 Methylobacterium sp. B1
GATCCAGGGGGCTCTGGACACGATCTGGGCGCCGAGCCGACGGAGTCACCTGGCCCAATCCTTCGTCCTGCACGCGCTGGCTTGGCTGCTCGGCACGGCAGAGGTCGCCGTCGTCCTCGCCTGCATCGGCG
>NZ_BACT01000275.1:0-10317 GCF_000333255.1 Methylobacterium sp. B1
GGCCGGCCGGCGGGCCCGGCGCCGAGGACGTCCAAGGCGGGCCGCTTCCAGCGGGACATCCCGACATAGACCACCCGCCGGTCGTTCTCGGCGAAGCGCGCGGTGAGCCATGCCACCCGCTCGGCGCAGGCCGCGCGGTCGATCGGCAGCCGGGTCCAGGGGTCGAGGTAGTGGACGCCCCCCTCCCCGCCGACCGGTGCCCCGTCGAGACTGATCCGCAGCGATGCGAAGCCGGTCTCCGGCGAGTCGTACGGGCTCAGGAGCGGCCCGGGGGCGGCCACGAGGCGGCGCCGGCCCGTCAGCGCCAGAATCCGCGCGGCCAAGCTTCCCGCGCCCCAGACCGCGCCGATCGCGCCCGGACGCGCCGCCCCGAAGGCGAGGCCCGTCGCGGCCTCGATTTCCGCCCGCAGGCGGCGGATCGTGCGGCCGGTCGCGTAGAGCGACGAGGTCGGGTCAGGGGGCATGGTCGGTGCGTCCGGCTCCGGTCGGGTGAGGTGCTGGGCCCGCCTGTAGCGCATTTTCGTCGGCCTGGGATGTGGTGCAACGCGGGGACAACCTGAGCGCGCGTCGCCGTCGCCACGTCCTGGAAAGGATTTGGACATATCGTCGCCGCGATTGCCCGCCTAATCCGAAGGCCGAGCCGCAGGCGTGCGACCGTTGCAGACGGGCCACGCAGGCGCGGAAATGCCATGCCGCGGCATGGCTTCGGATTGCGGGCCCGCCGGGCGCCGTGCCACCTCAAGAGTCTCTCGTCGGTTCGGTTCATCCGGCCCTGGGTCAAGGACAGAAGCGCCGCGGAATGCAACAGCCCGCCCTCGACGTCCCTCGCGACCGCCCCGCGACCTTCCTCTTCCTGCAGGGCATCGCGACGCCGTTCTTCTCCGACCTCGGAAAGGCGCTGCGCGCACGGGGACACACTGTCCGGCGCATCAATCTCTGCCCCGGCGACTGGCTGTTCTGGAGCGGCGACGCCGACAATTACCGCGGTCGCCGCGAGGCCTGGGGCGAGTATCTCGAGGCCTATCTCGACCGCGAAACCGTGACCGACATCGTTCTGTTCGGCGATTGTCGGCCGTTCCACAAGGCCGCCCGCATGATCGCCGAGTATCGCGGCCTGCGGGTGCATGTGTTCGAGGAAGGCTATATCCGGCCGAACTGGATCACCTGCGAACTCGGCGGCGTGAACGGCTTCTCGTCCCTCCCCCGGACGGCCGCCGAGATCCGGGCTCTGGCGCGGCGCCTGCCGCAGCCCGGCCGGGCGATGCCCTCGACCGGCGACATGGCCCGCCGCAGCGTCTGGGACGTCGGTTACAACCTCGCCAACGTCCTGTTCCCCTACCTCTTCCCGCATTTCCGCAGCCACCGGCCGACCCATATCGCCGCCGAGTATGCCGGCTGGGTCAAGAAGTTCGCCCGCCGCGCCCATACCCGCCGCGAGGCGGCGCGCTGCGACGAGATTTACCGCGCGGTCGGCTGCGACTACTTCCTGCTGCCGCTCCAGCTCGACAGCGACTACCAGATCCGGGTCCACTCGCCGTTCCTCGGCGTCGAGGGCTTCATGGACCGGGTGATCAAGTCTTTCGCGGACGGCTCCTCGGCGCCGACCCGGCTCCTGGTGAAGCTGCACCCGCTCGACAGCGGCCTGATCAACTGGCGCAAGTTCGCCCGCGCTTCGGCCCGCCGCCACGGCGTCAGCGATCGGCTCGACTTCATCGACGGCGGCGACCTCCCGGCCCTGATCAAGAGCGCCCGCGGCGTGGTCATCGTCAACTCGACGGTGGGGATGCTGTCCCTGGAGATGGGCTGTCCGACCCATGCGGTCGGCACCGCGATCTACAACATGGCCGGCCTGACCCATCAGGGCGATCTCGACAGCTTCTGGAAGAGCCCGACGCCGCCGGAAATGGACCTGATGGCGGATTTCCGCCGCGTCGTCCTGCACCGGACCCAGGTCAATGGCGGCTTCTTTTCCAAGGAAGCGATCGACCGGGCCGTGGCCGGCTCGGTGCCGCGGATGGAATCGGCCCTGCCCGATTCGATGCTGGCGGCGGCGCGGGCGGTCGTCGAGGCGGCCGAGCGGGACGGCGAACTCGCGCCGGTCTACTGACCGGCCGGCCGCCGACCCGTCTTCATTCGGCGGCCTTTGATGCGGCTTTCGCCGCCGGTGAGTCTTTCACGACCTTGATCTTTCCATGCGCGGCGGCGTAACCCGCCCCATGCCCCGCATTCTGATCACCGGCGCGTCGAGCGGCATCGGCGCCGCGCTGGCGCGCCACTACGCGCAACCCGGCGTGAGCCTCGTCCTCGTCGGACGCAACGCCGAACGCCTGGAGGCGGTCGCCCGCGACTGCCGTGCCAGCGGCGCCACCGCCGAGACCGCCCGCCTCGACACCCGCGACCGGGCCGCCACGGTGGCGCTCGTGCGGCAGTCGGACACGGAGGCGCCCCTCGACCTCGTCATCGCCAATGCGGCGGTGAACGGCGGCAATCAAGAGGGCCAGGTGGAGGCCGAGGACGTCGCCTTCGAGACCGCGGACATCAACTACACCGGCTCGCTCAACGTGATGCTGCCCGCCCTGACGCGGATGCTGGAGCGCGGGCGCGGTCAGATCGTGCTGCTGTCGTCGCTGGCGGCCTACGCGCCGCTTCAGGACGCGCCGGCCTATAGCGGCGCCAAGGCGGCGCTCGTCGCCCACGGCCTCGCCCTGCGCCAGAAGGTCGCGCCCCGGGGCGTGAAGGTCAACGTCGTCACGCCCGGCTACGTGAAGACGCCGATGGGCGGCGAGTTGAAGGGCTGGCGCCCCCTCGAGATCAGTGCCGAGGCGGCCGCCGTGCGCATCGCCAAGGGCATCGCGGCCAACCGCGACGTGATCGCCTTCCCCTTCATCCTCACGGCGCTCGCCCGCACCGTGCTGCTCCTGCCGGAGAACGTCCGCAAGGCCGGTCTCTACGCCTTCCGATTCCAGCGCCGGAAGCGGCGCTGATGGCGCGGCCCCGGATCGCGCTGTTCGTCCTGGAGGCGCTGCCGAACGCCCGCGTGGTGCGCCGGCTCGTCGCCGATTACCGGGCCGACATCGCGTTCGTGGGCCTCTCCAATGCCGAGCGGCCCTCGAGCGGCGGCCTCACGGGCCAGATCCGGCGACACCTCGCGCGCTCGGGCACCGGGATCCTGCCGTATCTGGCGGTCAATTTCGGCCTGCCGGACCTGCTGCGCCCCCTGGCGCCCCTGACCCAGGCGGCGTCCGGAAGCGGCGATGCGCCGGAGGCGACACCGCTCAAGACCCTGTGCCGCCGCATGGGCATCCCGACCGTGACGGTCGACGACGTCAACGGTCCCGAGGTCGCGCGGACCCTGCGGGACACGGCGCCGGACCTGATCCTCACCTACCATTTCGACCAGATCCTCAAGCCCGAGACGATCGGGCTGGCGCGGCTCGGCGGCATCAACGGACATCCCGGCCTGCTGCCGCGCCACCGCGGTCCGGTGCCGACGATCCACGCCCTCGCCGAGGGCGCCGGCAGCTTCGGCATGACCCTGCACCGGCTGGCGGCCGCGATCGATACCGGGGCGATCCTCGCCCAGGAAGCCGTGCCGCTGCCCGCCGGCACCACCGCCACCCGGGCCGCCGTGGCGCTGCATGCCCACGGGCGCGGAATGCTGGACGGGCTGCTCGACACGATCGAGCGGACCGGTAGCCTGCCCGAGGGGCGGACCGAGCCGGTGCTGCCCTACTGCCCATTCCCGGACCGCGCGATGCTGGCCTCCCTGCGCCACCGCGGGCTGCGTCTGACGGATGGGCAGGATCTCCGCGAGGCGCTGAGCCTCTCCGCCCGGGCGTCTTAACCGCGGGTTAAGGCTGTTGGGCAAGGACTCGGTCAGATCCTCGCCGTCGACAGGGCCCGCGCATGCCGGATTCCAGCGCCCTCCACTCGGCCTCCAGCGCGCTGGCCGCCGGCCGGCAGGTGCAGAGCGGGCGGATCCGCGCGATCTCCGAGAACCTCGCCAACGCCGATTCGGTCCCGACCACCCCCGGCGGCGCCCCCTATGCGCGCAAGATCGCGGTGTTCGCCCCCGTGGTCGCCGACGCCCCCGGAGACCCGGTCGGCCGGATCGTCCGCGACACCACCGGCTTCCGCAGCCGCTATGACCCGACCAATCCCGGTGCCGACCTCCAGGGCTATGTCCGCCTGCCGAACGTGAACATCGCGGTGGAATCGGCCGACCTGCAGCGGGTGATCCGGAACTACGAGCTCAGCCTCAACGCCTCGTCGTCGATCAAAACGCTCACGCAGGCCACGATCAACCTGATCGGCTGAACCCGGCGTGCCGCCGGCCGTAGCCGGCGTAGATCGCGAGGCCGATCGCCAGCCAGATCGCGAGGCGGATCCAGGTGTCGGCCGGAAGGGCGGCCATCAGCGTCACGCAGGACAGGATCCCGAGCCCCGCCGTGAGCGTCACCGCCGGCACGCGGAACGGACGCGCCCGGTCCGGGGCGGTGCGGCGCAGGATCAGCACCGTGGCGCAGACGAGGCAGAAGGCCAGGAGCGTGCCGATGCTGACGATCTCGCCGAGCACGTCGATGGGCACGAGCCCCGCGACACCAGCGGTGAACACGCCGATGACGAGCTGGCTCGCCACGGGCACCCGCGTGACCGGATGGACCCGGCAGAAGATCTCCGGGAGGAGTCCGTCCCGGGCGATGGCGAAGAAGATCCGGCTCTGTCCGTAGAGGGCGGTCAGCGCCGAGGTCGTCAGGCCGATCAGGGCGCCGACCTTGATCACGGTCGAGAACCCCGACAGGCCGATCACGTCCACCGCCTTCGCCACCGGGTCGGCAACGTTCAGATCGCGATAGGGCACGAGGCCGGTGAGGACGGCCGCCATGGCCACGTACAGGATCGTGGTGATCAGGAGCGATCCGATCAGGCCGACCGGCGCGTCGCGCTGCGGCGCCCGGCACTCGCCCGCGGCCGTCGCCACGGTCTCGAAGCCCACGAAGGCGAAGAACACCACCGCGGCGCCGCGGAACACGCCGCTCCAGCCATAGGCGCCGAAGGCGCCGGTATTCTCGGGCACGAAGGGGTGCCAGAGTTCGGGCCGGAGATGGGCGGCGCCGACGCCCACGAAGGCCAGGATGATCGCGACCTTGCAGGCGACCAGCAGCCCGTTGACCAGGGAAGCCTGCTTCGTCGCGCGCATCAGGAGCGCGCTGAGCAGCAGCACGATGCCGACGGCCGGCAGGTTGACGAGCCCGCCATCGCCGGGGGCCCTGGCCAAAGCCGGCGGCAGATGCAGGCCGAACTCCGCCGCGAGGGATTGCGCGTAGCCGGACCAGCCGACCGCCACGGTCGCCGCCGCCACGGCGAATTCGAGGACGAGGTCCCAGCCGATGATCCAGGCGGGGAGGCGGCCGAGGCTGGCGCGGGTGTAGGTGTAGGTGGATCCCGCCTCCGGGATCATGGCGGCCAATTCGGCGTAGCACAGGCCGACCAAGCCGCAGGCGATGCCGCCGATCACGAAGGAGAGGCTGAGCGCGGGACCCGCATACTGCGCCGCCGCCGTTCCGGTCAGCACGAAGATGCCGGCGCCGATCGTGGCGCCGAGGCCGATGGCGACGAGGCCCGGAGCGGTAAGGCTCCGGGCGAGCTCACGCCCCTCCCCGGCATCCGCACGCTCATTCCTGGTCATCGCGGGATCCGCCATCGCGTCCCTTCTCCCTCGCCCGGATGGTCATCTGGCACAGTCCATGCCGGGATGCCGGCCTCCCCGGAGGCGTGACCAAATCCGGTCCGGTCCAAGTCCTGTCGTTGGCGGACCAGCCTATCGCGGTACCACGCCCGCGGACCCGTCGGGCGCTGCCGGATCGCGGGCGGCAGACGGGGCGGACGCTGCGGCATCGATCATCCGGGTGTCGGTCCGGAATGCCCGGGCCACGAGGCCGCAGAAGCGGATGAAGGCGCGGCCCTGGGGGGTGATGACGTAGCCGTCGGCCGTCTGCGCGACGTTGCCCGAGGCCTGCTGCTCGGACAGGCGCCGCTCCATCTGCCGGAAGGCGCCGAGATAGACCGTCTCGAACACCGTCCGCGCCCGCTCCGGGGTGAAGCGCTCCTCGGGATGGGCCGCCATCTGGCCGAGCAAGAACACGCTGATCGAGCGGTCGACCGTCACCGGCAGGATCACGAAGGCGCTCAGGTTGAGGGCCAGCGACAGGACGCAGGCGCCGAGGGCGTCCCGGCGGCGCAGCCCCCAGGCCCGGCCGAGGCCGGCCAGCGCCGCCGTCGCCGCCAGGGTCAGCAGGAAGGCCACGCCCAGCAGGATCAGGCCGCGGTAGAACAGGATGGTCACGCCGGACCAGAGATCCGTCTGGAACAGCAGCACGAAGCAGCCGAGGCCGAGGGCGACGGCGCCAGCCTGAAGCAGCGCCTGGGCGCAGAGCCAGCGCACGACCTGTCCGGCGCGCCGGCCTGCGGGGGGCCTGGAGCCGGCGTCAGTCATGAAGATCCTCGACCCGCAGGATCCGGACGAGTGGATCGGCATAGACCGCTTGGTGCCGCCAGACCCAGGAATCCGGGCTGCTCCAGGGGGTATCCTGCGCGGTGACGACCAGGGCGCCGATCCCGGCCGTTTCGGCCCGGCGGCGCACCTCGCGACCGTCCAGGCGGTCGCGGAAGATCGGCGCGACATCGGCGAGCCGGGACGCTACGGCCTCGGGCGGGGCGCCGAACAGCCGCGCCTCTGCGTCGGCCACTCCCGTCGGCTGGAGCCCGTAGAGGCCGAAATCGAACACCCGCCGCGGCACCGGTGATTGCTGCAGCACCAGATCCCGAGGCAGGTGCAGGCCGGCCCAGGCATAGGCCGCGCGCAGCGCCCGGTCGATGTCGGGACGGCCGGCCAAGCGGGCGAAGGCGGGCCGGTCGGAGGCGGAATAGGCGCGCATCCCGACGAAGCCGTAGAGGGTCGTCGCGTATCCGAGGATCAACAGCGTGGCGAGCAGGCCGGGGAACCGGAGCCGCCGCGCCTCGACCAGGCGGCTCAGGGCCACGACGGTCCAGACGAGGGCCGCGACCTGCGCCAGCAGGACCACGCGGGCGCCGAGGTCGTTGTTGAGGATCGCCGAGCGGAGGAAGCCGCCGAGGAGCAGGCTGGCCGCTGCGCAGAGGGTGAGCAACCGCCCCGCCTCCCGGGCATGCGCTTCACGGCGCGGGACGAGCCGCCAGAACAGCAGCGTCCCGGCGGCGAAGACGCCCAGCGCCACGTAGTAGTTCAGCGGCAGCAGGACGATCCGGAGCGCGCTCAGGGCGGGCTCGTCGACGAGTCCGTCGAGGGGCCCGAATCGCCGGATCGCGAATCGGATCGGCGAGCCACCATCGGTCCGGTTCGCCAGGATGCTCAGCAGGCAGGGCGCGGCCAGCGTGGCGCTGAGCAGGCCGGCGACCGCCAACCGGGCCGCGGCGCGCCAGCGGCGCTCCAGGCCCAGCAGCACCAGCCAGATCCCCGCGGCGGTCGCAGTGCCGAGACAGACCCAGACCGACAGGCCCGCGCAGGCCGCGAAGGCCAGGCCCGCGACACCGATCGCCACGGCTTCCGTATGCCGGCTCGGCTGCGTGCGGTCGGCCACCTCGGCCAGGGCCAGGAGGCCGAGCCATCCGGCCAGGGCGCCGGCCACGTGGTGCGGCACCCAGACCAGGGAGGCGGGCCAGTTGAGGACCTGCTCGTTCACCCATTCCGGAACCGGTAGCCAGGTCCCGGACGCGGCCCGATCGGCGAGGACCAGCAGGATGTCGAGGCCGCCCGCCGGCAGCAACAACAGCACCGCGCGGCGGACGAGCCGGGGCGCGGCATCTCCCAGGAGGCCGGTCGCGGCCAGGAGCCGGTCCAGCAGGCCGAGGAGCGCGAGACCGGTCCAGAAGGCCAGCCCCGCGAAGGCGGTGCGCCCGTCGACGAGGCGCCCTCCGACCCCGTCGACCAGCGCGGTGAGGGTATAGAACTCATAGTAGTAGCCCGCCCGATCGGGCCGGGCGAAGAAGGGATCCACGGGCGGAAGCCCATGCGCGACGATCGCCCGTGTGAGGGCCGCGTGCTTGACGAGGTCGATGACCGTCACGGGCTGATAGAGGGCGGTGCCGGTGTCGATGTCGATCAGCGCATAGGCCACGACGCCGAGCCAGAGTGCGGCGAGCGCCAGGACCGCCCGGTTGAGGGACGTCCGCAGGCTTCGCAGGGCCGGAAGCAGCGCGGCGAGTCCCAACGCGCCATTCGCCAATGCCGCAGCCGGGACGCCCGCTGCCTGGATCACCAGACTGTCGAGGGCGGGCAGGAGCCCGATCCCGAGGAGCGCCCCGCACAGCAGGCGGTCGCCGGCCGCGAGCGCACGGAAGCCGAGGATGCCGGTCAGCCTGCCCAGGGCGTAGCCCGGCAGGAGGACGAGGGGGATGCCGAGCAGCGTCGCCACCACGACGCCGCACGCATCCGAGAGGGTGCCGTTCATCGCCGGGCCGCGTTTCGTGCTCCGGCTCGGCTACCATGCACGCGTTAACCGTTCCCTTGGGAAATCCGGGGCCCCTTGGTGCGGCCGCTTCGCGCCCTGTCCTTGCGCGGGATCGGGGCCGTTTCCACGAGCGTTCCGCCTGTCCGGGCCAGGGGCCGCGGGGGCGTCGCGAGCCCGACGCCCGTTCCCGGACGGGTGCTGCGCCAGCGGGCCGCGGCTTGGCACGACCCGCCCCGGCCCGGCGGGGCCGGAACGCGGGTCGCCGCGAGAACCGTTCAGTCGCGACCGCTTCGCCCAGGGCTGGCATAATTGGCGATTTCGTGTATGGATCGCGCGGCCTCGACCCGGGTTACCGGGCGGGGCTTGAGCCGCTTGGCGCTGTGACCGTGCTGGACGACATCCCGGCACCGGCCGAACGCCGAGCCCGCGCGCGCCCGAACGGGGCGCCGCATCCGACCAGCACAACCCGAAAGGCATGCGATGTCGATCACGGCAGAGCGCAAGACCGCGCTCATCAAGGAACACCGCAAGGACGCCAAGGACACCGGGTCCCCCGAGGTCCAGGTGGCGATCCTCACCGAGCGGATCACCAACCTGACCGGCCACTTCAAGACCCACGGCAAGGACAACCATTCCCGCCGCGGCCTCCTGAAGCTGGTCTCGCAGCGCCGCTCGCTGCTCGACTACGTCAAGCGCAAGGACGAGGCCCGCTACCGCGCCCTCATCGAGCGTCTCGGCATACGCCGCTAAGGCGCGTTTCGCGCGGTTCCGGGCCCGGCCCGGGGCCGCGTTTCACCATCGCGGGCTGCCGGAATGGGTCCGGCCTCCCGACAAACGGGCCGCTTCGAGGCGCCGGCATCGGGGCAGGATCGCACGACACTTCAGCGGGAAGTGTCGCGCCGTCTTGCCCCCGGGCGGCGCCGGGCCAGGCCCGTCGCAGGCAAGGAAGAGATCAAGAATGTTCGACGTTCAACGCGAAGAGCTGATGTGGGGCGACCGCAAGCTCGTCCTCGAGACCGGCAAGGTCGCCCGTCAGGCCGACGGCGCCGTGGTCGCCACCTACGGCGAGACCTCGGTGCTCGCCACCGTGGTCGCCACGAAGGAGCCCAAGCCCGGCATCGACTTCATGCCGCTCACCGTGAACTACCAGGAGCGGGCCTACGCGGCCGGCCGCATCCCCGGCGGCTACTTCAAGCGCGAGGGCCGTCCCTCCGAGAAGGAGACCCTGGTCTCCCGCCTGATCGACCGCCCGATCCGTCCGCTCTTCGTCGAGGGCTGGCGCAACGACACGCAGGTCGTCGTCACCGTCCTGACCCACGACCTCGAGAACGATCCCGATATCGTCGCCATGGTGGCGGCTTCCGCGGCCCTGACCCTGTCGGGCGTCCCGTTCATGGGCCCGATCGGCGGCGCCCGCGTCGGCTACATCAACGGCGGCTACCGGCTGAACCCGCTGGTCACCGAGACCAAGGAGGAATCCAGCCTCGATCTCGTCGTCGCCGGCACGCAGGACGCGGTGCTGATGGTCGAGTCGGAGGCCAAGGAGCTCTCCGAGGACGTGATGCTCGGCGCCGTGATGTTCGGCCACAAGCATTTCCAGCCGGTGATCGAGGCGATCATCCGCCTGGCCGAGAAGGCCGCCAAGGAGCCGCGCGACTTCAAGGCCCCCGAGAACGCCGACGTCGAGAAGGCGGTCCTGGAGATCTGCGAGACGGAGCTGCGCGCCGCCTACACCAAGACCGTCAAGCAGGAGCGCTACGCCGCCGTCGACGCCGTGAAGGCGAAGGTGATGGCCGCCCTCTGCCCCGAGGGTGCCGAGAAGTTCCCG
>NZ_BACT01000274.1:0-12120 GCF_000333255.1 Methylobacterium sp. B1
ACCGTCGCCGCCGTGACCTTGAACACCGCGCGCGAATCTCCGGCCGCCGCCGTACCGGCCTTGCCGACCGGGGTCGCGAAGATCAGGTTCACGTCATCCGGCTTGAGCATGTCCTTGGCTTGATTGCGTGCGAGATCCTGGGCCTCCTGCAGGTTGACGCCGACCTCCTGCGCTGCAGCCTCCATGGTCTCGCCCTTGTTGATCTTCTCGACCAGCTCGCGGCCCTTGGCCTGAAGGCGCTTGGCGATCTCGGTCGCGGTCCAGCCGGCCTTCACGCCGTCCTTGACCTCATCGAGGGGCTTGTCGTGGGCGGCATCGATTCCGGTGACGTCGTACCAGACGTAGCCGCCGGTCTTGGTGCGCAGAGGCTCGTTGTCGCCGCCGATCTCGGCGCGGAACAGGGCCGGCACAGTGGTGTCCGGATCGGGGATGTCGGCGACCCGTTGCCCGTCCGGTCCCTTGCCGTTCACGTCCACGGCCTTGACGCTGACGATCTTGAGACCACGCTCCGCCGCGATGTCGGCGAGGGGCTTTGCACCGGCCCGCTGATCCTCGATCGTGTCGCGGGTGGTCTCCATCGCGTCGCGGGCGCGGGCCAGGGCGAGGCCCTTGCGGATCTCACCCTCCACGGCCTCGAAGGGCTTCACCGTCCCGGGCTCGATCTTGGTGACCCGCAGCAACACCGTGCCGAAGCGGCCCTGGACGGGCTGGCTCACACCGCCCTCCGGCAGCGCGAAGGCCGCGTCGGCCACCGCCTTGTCGAACAGCTCGCTCTTCGTCAGCGTTCCGAGGGTCAGGTCCTTGTCGTCGGTGCCGCGCTCCGTCGCCACCGCCTCGAACGTCTTGGCGCCGTCGGTGATCGCCTTGCGGGCCGCCTCGGCGGCGGCCGGATCGGGGAAGACGATCTGCTGGATGGTGCGTTTCTCGGGCGCGCCGTAACGATCCTTGTTGAGCGCGTAGGCGGCGCGGGCGTCGGCCTCGGTGATCGCGTCCGGCTTCGCCATCGCCTCGGGTTCGACCACAAGGAGGTTGACCGCGCGGAATTCCGGCGCCCGGAAACCGGACTTGTTGGCCTCGTACCAGGTCTTCAACTCGTCGTCGGTCGGCTCGGGGATCTGCCCGGCGACCGAGGGCGTCAGCATCAGGTAGGCGGCGGCACGGCGCTCGGTGGTGTAGCGATGGACCGCCTCACGCATGGCGACCGGCACATGCAGGTCCGACGACACCGCCTCGGCGAGTTGCAGACGGGCGATCACGGAGCGCTGCTCGCGCACGAACATGCCCTCGTTGAGACCCGCCCGCTGCAGGGTCTGGTAGAAGAGCTGCGGCTCGAACTGGCCCTGCGCGTTCTGGAAGCTCTTCTCCTCGTGGATCGCCTTGATCACCGCGGAATCCGGCACGACGAGGCCGAGATCGTGGGTCTTCTGATCGAGGGCGGCCTCGGTGATCAGCTGGGACATCACCTGCCGGTCGAGGCCGAGCATCCGCGCCTGATCGGGCGTGAGGGGACGCTTCAACTGCGTCTGATAACGCTGCAACTGGTTCTGATAGGCTTGGCGCACCTGCTCGGCGGTGATCGGCGTGCTGCCAACGGTCGCCACCTTGTTGCTCGCGCCGCCGCGGAAGAACTCCTCGACGCCGAAGATCCCGACGCCGGCGATCAGCAGCGTGAAGATGATCGTCAAGACGATCTTGCCGAGCCAGTGCTGGCTGGCGTTGCGGATGCCCTGAAGCATGGTCTGTGATCGAGTACCTTCGGCAGCCGTCCCGTCGCCGGGCCGGCGCTGTTCCTGAGAGCCGACCGCGATAGACCATTCGCGTCCACAGGCAAAGACTCAGGCGCTTCGGCGCGTTTGCGCGCTCAAGCTCGCTCTGGTAGGCCCCGGCAACTTCGGGAAACGCCGCGGCGGAGCGAGGGCAGGAATGACGCAATCGGGGCGCAGGCCGCTTGTCGCCGGCAACTGGAAGATGAACGGGACCCGGGCATCCATCCAGGTGGTCGAAGCGATTCGCGACGGGCTCTCGCCCGACCTCGCGGCCCGCATCGACGTGCTGATCTGCCCGCCCGCGACGCTGATCGGCTCCTGCGTGGCGGCGGCCGCCGGCTCGCCCATCGCCATCGGCGGCCAGAACCTCCATGCCCGCCCCAGCGGCGCCTTCACCGGCTCGATCTCGGCCGAGATGCTCGCCGATCTCGGCGCGCAATACGTGATCGTCGGTCATTCCGAGCGTCGGGCCTACCACCACGAGACCGATGACGGCGTCCACGCCAAGGCGCTGGGTGCCCGGCGTGCCGGTTTGTGCGGCATCATCTGCGTCGGCGAGACCATCGAGGAGCGCGAGCAGGGCCGCGCCCTCGACATCGTCCGGGCGCAGCTCGCCATCGGCCTGCCGAAGGGCGCCACGGCGGCCGACACGGTGATCGCCTACGAGCCGGTCTGGGCGATCGGCTCGGGCCGGACACCGACGCCGCGCGACATCGCTGAAGTCCACGCATCCCTGCGCGAGATGCTCGACAAGCTCGTGGGCGACGAGGCGCACAAGATCCGCATCCTCTATGGCGGCTCGGTGAAGCCCGGAAATGCCCGCGAACTTCTGTCGGTGGACAACGTCGACGGCGCCCTGGTGGGCGGCGCAAGTCTCGTGGCCGCGGATTTCCTGGGGATCTGCGCCGCCTACGCCTGAGCGCGCCTCTGACGGTTCGATGCGCTCGCGGCGCTTGCCGTTGTCACGCGCCGCAGGGAGATCCCTGTCCTTGCAAGGCCTTAATGGGGCGGCACCAGACTGCTCCGCCGGCGCGGGCGGAGCGGCGATCGCACGGAGGCGCTGTCAGATCTTGAAGGCCTGACGCGCGAGCAGCCGCCAGCGGCCCTGATCCCGGTGCCAGACCTGCATCACGCCGATATGCACCGGCGCCGTCTTGCCGCCCGAGACGACCTCGCCCGTGAAGACATGGCGGGCGACGGCGTCGTCGCCGACCACCGAGACGGAGCGGTCCGACAGGGTGATGCTCGGGAAGGCCGAGCGCTTGCTGATGAGCGTTTCGACGAACGCCGTCTTGTCCTGCACCTGACCGCTGGAATGTCCGTAGCTCAGACCGTCGAGGACCAGGGCGTCCAGGGCCGGCCCGTCCGCGGCCAGCAGGGCTTGGGTCAGAGCGTCGACGGCCTGCTCCACGGCGGCGGCGTCGGGCCCGGCGGCCGTGCCGGGGACGGCGCGGATCAGAACGGGCGCGGCGATGGCGGCAACGAGCGCCACCCGGCGTGACACGGACATGGTTGGCCTCCCGGACGGGGCGGCGCGTTCGATCGGCCGCTCTCTCCCGTCCAGAAATCACGCGGCGCGGCCGAAGGCGAGGGGCGCCGCCGACAGCCGGCCGCGCGCGTCAGGTTGGCGGCGGGCGGCCGGTGGTGTATGCCGTCGCCCAATTCCGGCCGGTCCGCCCGCAAAGTCGCCCACGAGGCTTCCGCTGCACGCATGCGTGCCGGGGAGCACCGGAAGCGGCGGCGGGCTCCGGCCCTCGTGCGTTCGTCTCCCGGTGCCCGCTGCCGGCGCGCGGCGCTGAAGAAGATCCCGGAACACCGATGCAGACCGTCCTGATCGTCGTCCACCTCATCATCGTCCTCGCGCTGATCGGCGTCGTGCTGCTTCAGCGCTCCGAGGGCGGCCTCGGGCTCGGCGGCGGGGGCGGCGGCGGCGTCGCGGGGTTCATGACCGGCCGTGGCCAGGCCAACGCCCTGACCCGGGCCACGGCGATCCTGGCGGCCCTGTTCTTCACCACCAGCCTGGCGCTCGCCATCCTGTCGCATCGCTCCGCGGCGCCGAAATCGATCCTCGATACCGGCGCGCCGCAGACGTCGGGCCAGCCCGCCAAGCAGCCGACCGGCGCCGACAACCTGCTCGACACGCTCCGCCAGCAACAGGACCGGGTGCCCGCCACGGCGCCGGCCCAGCCGGCCGCGCCCGCCCAGCCGGCGGTCCCGGACGCGCCGCAATCCCGCTGACGGGCTGCGCCCGGAACGGCGCAGCGTCTCATTCCATCTCCGACGGGCCGGCACTCAGCCGGTCCGTGCCATGCGTTCCATGATCCCCAGCCCATGCGCGGGCCGGGGCACGGGTCGTTTGGCAAACGGCAGCAGCTTCTTTATGGACCGAGGCCCATGACGCGGTACGTTTTCATCACCGGCGGCGTGGTCTCCTCCCTCGGCAAGGGGCTCGCCTCCGCAGCCCTGGCGGCGGTGCTGCAGGCCCGCGGCTACCGGGTCCGGATGCGCAAGCTCGACCCCTATCTGAACGTCGATCCGGGCACGATGAGCCCGACTCAGCACGGCGAGGTGTTCGTCACCGACGACGGCGCCGAGACCGATCTCGACCTCGGGCATTACGAGCGTTTCACCGGGGTCCCGGCGAGCCGGGCCGACAACATCACCACGGGCCGGATCTACCAGGACATCATCGCCAAGGAACGCCGCGGCGACTATCTCGGCGCCACGATCCAGGTGATTCCGCACGTTACCAACGCGATCAAGGACTTCGTCCTCGACGGCAACGACGCGTTCGATTTCGTGCTCGTCGAGATCGGCGGCACCGTGGGCGACATCGAAGGGCTGCCGTTCTTCGAGGCGATCCGCCAGCTCGGCCAGGAACTGCCCCGCGGCACCTGCTGCTACGTCCACCTGACGCTGTTGCCCTACATCCCGTCCGCGGGCGAACTGAAGACCAAGCCGACGCAGCATTCCGTGAAGGAGCTGCGCTCCATCGGCATCCAGCCCGACATCCTGCTCTGCCGCTGCGACCGGGACATCCCGGTCGATGAGCGCCGCAAGCTCGCGCTGTTCTGCAACGTCCGCGAGACCGCGGTGATCGAGGCGCGGGACGTGGCGTCGATCTACGAGGTGCCGCTCTCCTACCGGACAGCCGGCCTCGACCGCGAGGTGCTCGGCCATTTCGGCCTGGAGCACGGCGAGGAGCCGGATCTCGGCCGCTGGCGGACGATCTCCGAGCGCGTGCGCAACCCCGAGGGCGAGGTCTCCATCGCCATCGTTGGCAAGTACACGGGGCTCAAGGACGCCTACAAGTCGCTGACCGAGGCGCTGACCCACGGTGGCATCAGCCATCGGGTCAAGGTCAACCTCGAATGGATCGAGGCCGAGGTGTTCGAGCGCGAGGATCCCGCGCCGTTCCTGGAGGGCCTGAACGGGATCCTGGTGCCGGGCGGGTTCGGCCAGCGCGGCGCCGAGGGCAAGATCCGCGCGGCCCGCTACGCTCGCGAGAAGCGCATCCCCTATCTCGGGATCTGCTTTGGGATGCAGATGGCCGTCATCGAGGCCGCCCGCTCGCTCGCGGGAATGCCGGACGCCAATTCCACGGAGTTCGGCGAGACGTCCGAGCCTGTGGTCGGCCTGCTCACCGAGTGGCTGCGCGGCAACGAGCTGGAGCGGCGGGCTGCGGCCGGCGATCTCGGCGGCACGATGCGGCTCGGTGCCTATGAGGCGAAGCTCGATCCCACATCCAAGATCGCCCAGATCTACGGGTCCGAGCAGATCTCGGAGCGCCACCGCCACCGCTACGAGGTCAACATGGCCTATCGCGAGCGGCTGGAGGCCAAGGGCCTGCGCTTCTCCGGCGTCTCCCCCGACGGCCTCCTGCCCGAGACGGTGGAGCATGTCGGGCACCCGTGGTTCATCGGCGTGCAGTTCCACCCGGAGCTGAAGTCGCGCCCCTTCGAGCCGCACCCGCTGTTCAAGGGCTTCGTCGGCGCCGCGATCGAACAGAGCCGGCTGGTCTGAGCCGCGGCGGCGCGCCGCTGCTCGCGCGGCGGGCCGGAGCCCTATATCCTCGGCATCGTGACCGAGATCCTCTTCTACCATATGCAGCGGCAGCCCTTGGAACGGGTGCTGCCGAGCCTCGTCGAGCGCTCGCTGGACCGCGGCTGGCAGGCCGCGATCCAGGCCGCCAGCGAGGAGCGCCTGCAGGCGCTGGACGACCACCTCTGGACCTATTCCGACGAGAGCTTCCTGCCGCACGGGACCGATCGCGAGCCCGACGCGGCGAGCCAGCCGGTGGTGCTGACACTTCGGGACGTGAACCCGAACGCGGCCTCGATCCGCTTCCTCGTCGAGGGCGCCGACCTGCCGCCCGATGCCGGCACGTATGAGCGGATCTGTATCCTGTTCGACGGGACCGATCAGGACGCCCTTCTGAGGGCGCGCGAGCAGTGGAAGCAGGCCAAGGAGGCGGGCCACACGGTCGCCTACTGGCAGCAGGACGATTCCGGACGCTGGAACAAGAAGGCGTGATGGTGGCCCTCAACAGACTTCTCGCGCGCGCCGCGCTCGCCTTCGGCATGCTCATCGCCCTGCCCTCCGCCGGCTGGGCAGAGGAGGCGCCGCACGGACATCCGCCCGCGGAGAGCAAGCCGGCACCGCGCGGGCCGGACGGACGACGCCTGCCCCCGGATTCCGTCACGAAGCAGAGCGTCACGCTGCCTGACGGCAGGGTCCTCGACTTCACCGCCACGGCCGGCAGCCTGCCGCTCGTCGACGAGGCCGGCAAGCTGCAGGCCGAGATCGCCTTCGTGGCCTACACGGTGGCGTCCAAGGACGGCCAGGAGCGCCCGGTGACCTTCGCGGTCAATGGCGGCCCGGGCGCCGCGTCGGCCTACCTCAACATCGGGGCGATCGGCCCCTGGCGGCTGCCCGTCGGCGGCGACAGCATCAGCCCGTCGCAGCCGGTCACGCTCACGCCCAACGACGGGACGTGGCTCGGCTTCACCGATCTCGTCTTCATCGACCCCGTCGGCACCGGCTACAGCCGGGCCGCGGACGGCAACGGCAAGGCCTACTGGTCGATCGAGTCCGACGCCGCGACCCTCTCGGCAGCCATCGCCCGCTACCTGCGCAACAACGATCGTCTAGCGAGCCCGAAGTTCTTCGTCGGCGAGAGCTATGGCGGGTTCCGCGGCCCGCTGATCACGGAGAAGCTCCAGGAAGAGATCGGCGTCGGCCTGTCGGGCATGGTGCTGCTCTCGCCGGTGCTCGACTTCGGGTGGCTGGAGACCCCGCGGGCCAATCCCTGGGGCTACGTGCTGAAGTTGCCGTCGCTGGCGGCCGGCGCGCTGGAGCGGGCCGGGACGGTACCCACGCCGGCCTTGCTGGGGGATGCCGAAGCTTACGCATCCGGTGCCTATCTGGCGGATCTCCTGAAGGGGCCGAGCGATTCCGCGGCGGTTGCGCGGATGACCGAGAAGGTCGCCCCGCTGGTCGGGCTCGATCCCGCCCTGGTCCGCGCACAGGCGGCGCGCCTCTCGACCCGAAGCGTCCAGCGGGAGATCGATCGTGCCGAAGGTCGCGTGACGAGCGCCTACGATACCGGCATCACCGGCTGGGACCCGAATCCGGCCGCCGCGCAATCGAGCTTCGAGGATCCGCAGCTCACCGCGCTCCAGGCGCCGCTGACCAGCGCGATGCTCGATCTCTACGCGCGCACGCTGAAATGGCCCGTGGCCAACATGCGCTACGAGCTCCTGAACAATGCGGTCAATCGGGGCTGGAGCTGGGGCTCGGGACGACAGGCACCGGAGGTGCTCTCGAACCTTCAGGGCACCCTGGCCCTCGACGGGCACCTGCGTGTCCTCGTGGCGCACGGATTCACCGATCTCGTAACCCCGTATTTCGCCTCGAAGCTCCTGCTGGCGCAGGTCCCGGCCTACAGTGCCGGTCGCCTGAGCCTCGCAGTCTATCCCGGCGGCCACATGTTCTACACGCGTCCGGATTCCCGCGCCGCCTTCAAGGCGGATGTCGAACGGATGTACATGGACGCTCTGAAGGTCCGCGATGGCGGCTCGGCGCGTTCGGCCGGCGCACCCGCGGAACGTCTCAGGACCGCACCGTGACGTGTTCGGCCGGGATGCAGGCAGCGGGGTCGTCGCCGGTCGGATCGTGACCGGCGCGACCGATCAGACATCGTCGAAGGCGAGAGCTTCGGCCGGGTACTCCACCATGCTCCGGCGCTGAGCGTCGGTATTCTGCCACTCGCCGACCTTCATGTACCGGCCTTCGCGATCGCGAACCTCGACCACTTTCCCGATCGTGGGAATCGACTGGAAGCCCTGCGGCCAATTGGACGCGAAGTAGAACACCTGCTCGACGCGCTCCGAGAGGTGGCAGATCGCCGGCCCGAAGGTTCCGAGCCCGAAGACGAGGTAGCGGCCGTTCACCAGAGCGGCGACGTCGGAGATCAGCGATTCGCTCTGGATCTCTACGGGCAGGCCGCGCTGCGCCGCATAGGCCTCCACTTCTGCAATGACCGGGTTGAGACGGTTCTCGAAGACGAGCTTGACGGAACGAATGCGGCCCTCGGCCTGCAGCCGGTCGATGACCATCCGGTAGAAGGCGAAGGGCGGCTGCGGATAGTGCGGGTCGACCCAGGTGCTGAAGATGTCGCCCGACCGGATATGGATCAGGAGCTGATCGTCGGGCTTGGCCGCAAATGTCCGCGGCAGGCCGTTGAACAGGGGCCGGATCACATCCTGAACGATCGCGCGCGAGTCGATCGGGCCCTGCAGCGCCGTCACCCGCTCGAACTGCGTCGGATCGAAATACAGCCCGGACAGGAAGTAACCGTCCGGCGGAAGCGGCTCGTCCGGCGGAATGAACGTGATGCCGTCGCAGGTCAGCCTCTGGGTCAGAAAGATCACCTTGCTGCGGTCGACCTTCGGGACCTTGATGTATTTCAGGTTGAGCGCCTTCGCGATCGAGACCGCGATGATGTACTGCACGAGGCAGTTCCCGAAGGCGCCGTTCTCGAACAGCGACAGGCCGACGAGGTTGCGGCTTGCCTGGCCAGGCGCGGATTCGAGATTGTAGGTGACGTAGACGTTAGCGCCGGGCTTCTCGTTCAGGAGCGTGATGTCGAGCCCGAGCAGCGCCCGCAGGGCGATGAGGTCGATGGCGGCTTCATCGGCGCGGATGTCGACGCCTGCGACGAGCGCCGGATCCGGCACCGCGATCCGCACGAGACGCGCCCAGGCCCGCTCGTCGGCGCCGATGGCGGCCACGAGGGCGCCCGGCTTGGCGATCCAGCCGACGATGTCGGGCGCGGACCACGTGACGCCGTCCTGCGAGACCTCGACGGCCACATCGCCGACCTCGGGCGCGACAGTATCCTGTACGGGTCGCAGCGCGACCGCGCGGATCGGAAAGCGACCGTCCAGATCGATCTCGAGCCAGGCGGTGCCTTCGTCCTGTACGATCCGGGGGCCGCGGCCGGTGGCGAGATCGACGAGGACCGGGCTCGGATCGTCTGCGAGGGCCATCGGGTCTCCGAGAACTGAGCGGAGGCGCCCATGCCGGGCCGGCCGGGCATCCGGTGCGGCGGTGCCCGCATCGGGGCGCGGACGTCAAGCCCGGCCACCCGCGAAGGGACGCACGGGAATCCGAACGGATCTGGCGCCGCTCCGTTGTGTCGTCGCCGGCATGCGTCTACAACGTGTCGGTGACGGTGCCCTGGCAACGGGGTGAAAAGGGAATGCGGTGAGGGGTTTCGCCCCGATTCCGCGGCTGCCCCCGCAACTGTGAGCGGCGAGCGCCTGCCAAGCGCCACCGGAGCGATCCGGGAAGGCGGTGGGCGCGCCGAGCCGCGAGCCAGGAGACCTGCCGTCGCAACAGGATCCCGCAATGCCGCCGGTGGGGCGGCTGGAGACACTCGACGATGACCGCTCAGACCCTCGCCCCCGTCGCCGCCGGTACCCGCTCGTCGGAGCGTCCGGTCGCCGTCGCGCTCGCGGCCATGCTGGGCCTCGGCCTGCTGTTCATGGCGGGTTTCTCGCCGGCGATCGCGTTCCACAACGCGGCGCACGACTTCCGCCATACCCAGAACTTCCCCTGTCACTGACGCCCTCGGCGCAGGGATGATCATTCGGCTTCTGTCGGCGGCCCTGGCCGCCGGCTTCTTCGCGGCTGCCGTTGTGACGGGCCTCGAACTCACGCTGACCTCGCCGCTGATCGTCGCGGCCGAGCGCTACGAGCAGCAGGAACCCTCGCATCAGGCCGCGAAGGCCCTTCCGATCGTGCTCGCCCATGCCGGGCATGACCACGCCGCACCCGACGCGGCACCGGAATGGCAGCCCGGCCCCGGACTGCCGCGGATGGCCTTCACCGGTCTTGCGACCCTCGTCGGCGGCGTCGGCTACGCCCTGCTGCTCGGCGCGGTGATGATCGCCTGCGGCCGCGAGCCGACGCCGCAGGTCGGTCTCGCCTTCGCGGTGGCGGGCTTCGCCAGCGTCGCCCTCGCGCCGGGCCTCGGCCTGCCGCCGGAACTGCCCGGCAGCGCCGCTGCACCGCTGGCCGCGCGGCAGGCCTGGTGGGTGATGACCGCGGCGGCGACCGGAATGGGACTCTACCTGATCACGATCCGCCGTGCTCTGATCACGATCCTGGGTGGCCTCGTCCTGATCATAACCCCCCACGTCGTCGGCGCCCCGCAGGCACCGGAGGGCGCGTCGGAGCTTCCGGCCGCACTGGCCGCACAGTTCGCCGCCCGGTCGCTGGCGATCAGCTTCGTCTTTTGGATCCTGATCGGGTTGGGGCTCGGCTGGGCGTGGCAGGCGTTTTCCCGCGACACGCAACGGGGAACGGCCCGTGCCTGAGACCGTCCTGTACGTCTGCACGACCTGCCGCCGTCCGGACGACGATCCGGATGGACCGCGCGCCGGAGCACGCCTTCTGGAGGCGCTGCAGGCCGGGAGCGCCGGCACCCCGGACCTGCGGGTCGAGGCGGTGGAATGCCTGTCGGTCTGCAAGCGGCCCTGCACCGTGGCGGTCGCCTCGGCCGACCGCTGGACCTACGTCTACGGCGACATGGATCCGGCCGCCTCGGCGGAGACCATCCTCGCCGGGCTCGCGGCCTATGCGGCGACCTCGGACGGCATCGTGCCCTGGCGCGAGCGTCCGGAGGCCTTCCGCAAGGGCGTGATCGCCCGCATCCCCCCGTTCCCTGAACCCCGCCCGCTCCCCGCCGGCACCCTGGAGGCCGCGGAATGACCATCGTGAACAAGATCCCCTGCACCATCGTCACGGGCTTCCTCGGAGCCGGCAAGACGACTCTGGTCCGCCACGTGGTCGAGAACGCCAGGGGGCGCCGCCTCGCCATCCTGGTCAACGAGTTCGGCGACGTCGGCTTCGACAAGTCCTTCCTCGCCGCCTGCGGGGTCGAAGGCTGCACCGAAGAGGCTATCGTCGAGCTGCCGAATGGCTGCATCTGCTGCACGGTCGCGGACGATTTCGTTCCGGCGCTGGAGACTCTCCTCGGCCGCGCCGAGCCGCCGGAGCACATCCTGATCGAGACCTCGGGCCTCGCGCTGCCGAAGCCGTTGGTTCAGGCGTTCCAGTGGCCGGCGATCCGCTCGCGGGTCACCGTCGACGGGGTCGTCGCAGTGGTCGACGGCCCGGCCGTCGCCGCCGGCGTCTTCGCGGACGATCCGGAGGCACTGGCCGCCCAGCGGGCCGCGGACCAATCGGTCGATCACGACAATCCGCTGGAAGAGGTCTTCGAGGACCAACTCCTCTGCGCCGACCTCGTGGTCCTCAACAAGGCCGACCTCATCGATGCCCCGACCCGCGCTCGGGTGCGTGCCGAGGTGGAAGGCCACCTGCCCCGGGCCGTGAAGGTGGTGGAGACCGAGAAGGGCGTCATCGACCCGCGGGTGCTGCTCGGTCTCGCGGCGGCCGCCGAGGACGATCTCGATGCCCGCCCGTCGCATCACGGCGAGGGCGAGGATCACGACCACGACGACTTCGAGACCGTGGCGCTGCCCGTCCGCCCCGCGATCACGGCGGGCGATCTGGCGGCCCGGGTCGAGAAGGCAGCCGAGATCCCGGGCGTCCTGCGGATCAAGGGTTTCGCCGAGGTCGAGGGCAAGGCGATGCGCCTCGTGGTGCAGGGGGTCGGCCGGCGCGTGGCCCACCATTTCGACCGGCCGTGGAAGTCCGGGGAGGCCCGGGACGGCAACCTCGTGGTGATCGGCCTCAAGGGGTTCGACCAGCGCGCCGTCGCTGCGGCCCTCGCGGGATGACGGCCGCCGCGCGCGCCTGCGCGGCTGACGGCGGCGCGCCGTGCGCG
>NZ_BACT01000273.1:0-6362 GCF_000333255.1 Methylobacterium sp. B1
AAGTAGAAGAAGAAGATCTGCACGAGCGGCGGCGTGTTGCGGAACACCACCACGAAGCCGTTGACCAGCGCCCGCAGGACGCGCGACGGCCCGCTCTGCAGGAGCGCCCCGACGGCGCCGATGACGAGGCTCGCCAGGATGGTGCTGATCCCGAGGATTAGCGTCATCCGCAGGCCGGCCACGTACCGGTCCCAGTCGTAGGGATCGTAGAAGATTGTGAAGTTGAAGCCCGTGGTCTCGTAGAGCTGCTGGAACCACGCCTGGATCGTGGCGATCATCGCGGGTGAACGCCCGGCTTCGTCGTGCAGGCGCGCATCAGTTGGTCGCGTTCTTGTACTTCTCGTACATCGCCTTCGAGTAAGCGGTCGGCTCGATGCCCCACTTCTTCTCCTCGTTGACGATGAAGCCGGTCTTCATCCAGTCCTTGGTGGCGTCCTCGACCGCGGCCTGGAGCGTGGTGTTGCCCTGCGCCACCGCCATCATCCACGGGGCGTCGAGGATGCCCTTGAGCGGCAGCGCGTAGTTAGCCTTCCAGTCGTCGTCGAGCAGCTTACCCTGCAGCATGCTCTGGTCGTAAACGTAGCCGATGCAGTTGCCCTGCTTGAGCGCGAAGAGCGGCTTCTCGGATCCGTCGAAGGCGACGATCTCCGCCCCGTAGGTCCGCGCGACGTCCTTGTTGTACCAAGCCCCCGAGGTGGCGCAGACCGGCTTACCCTTGAGCTGCGCCCAGTCGGTGATGCCGGACGACTTGGGCAGCAGGACGTTGACGAAGTCGGAATAGTAGTTCGGGTCGATCGCCTGGACGACGCGGCGGCGCTCCGGCTTGTCCGAGAGGGTGGCGATCAGCAGATCGACCTTGCCCTGCTGCAGGAACTCGATCCGGTTGGCCGAGACGACCGGCACGAGTTCGAGCTTCACGCCCAGGCGCTTGGCGAGGTCGGCGGCAAGGTCGGGCTCGAGGCCGATAATCGTCCCACTCGGGTCGCGGAAGCCGAACGGCTTGTAATCCGCCTTCACGCCGACGATCAGCGTCCCGCGCTTCTTGATCGCGTCGACGCCGTCGGCGGCCGTGGCCCGGCCGGGCAGCGCGACGGCCGAGAACGCCGCGAGCGCGGCCAGCGCACCGGTCGTCAGAAGGGTGCGGATCGTGAGGCGCATCGGATCTTTCCTGCTCGGGTCAACCGATCTTGGCATGGTTTCTAGCAATCCACGAGCCATTAGCCGGCGCATCAACTGAAACGTGCCAAGGCGAAGGGCGTGAGATCGACTGTGCCGCCGGTCCCGGCCAGTTCTGCCGCGACGGCCTCGCCGATGCCGGCCGAGTGCTTGAAGCCGTGCCCCGAACAGGCGGAGACCACCGTGACCCGGTCCATCGCGGGATGCCGGTCGATGATGAAGCCGCGGTCGGGGGTCACCGTGTAGACGCAGGCCGCGGCCTGGACGACCTCCGGGGTCGCGCCGGCCAGACGGTTCGCGACGCGCAGCCGGTACATCTCGGCGGATTCGGACAAGTCGACGCGGCGCTCCACCCCGTCTGCACTGGTAGTGGTGTCGTACTGCTCCGTTGCGACTTTGATGGACCCGTCGAGCGGCGGGAAGCCGTAGAGGTATTCGGTGTCGCCCGTCCCGTACATCCAGATGAAGACCGGCGAATGCGGCCCGTAGGCGGTCTCGTCCGCCAGCGCGTACCAGTGCAGGAGCTGACGGCGGACGGTCAGGAGCCGGTCGAATGGGCTCCCGAGCAGCGGGGCCGTCCAGGCGCCCGCAGCCACGACGGCGCGGTCGGCCAGGATGGTCCCCTCCGCGGTGTCGATACGGACGCCGTTCCCGTCCTGCTGCAGCCCGACCACCGCGCAGTTCGTGCGGATCTCGGCCCCCGCGGCCCCCGCGCGGCCGAGCTGCGCCGCGAGGCAGCGCTCCGGGAACACGTAGCCACCGCCCGGCTCGTAATAAGCCTTCTCGTCGCCCGCGAGGTTGAGGAATTGCGGGAATCGGCGCGCCACCGCCGCACCGTCGAGCACCTCGTGGGCGATGCCGGCCCCCTGTGCCGCGCTGATCGAGCGTCCGACGAAATCCGGCTTCCCGTGATGGGACGAAGTGCCGTGGCCGGGTGCCATGACGAGGGCGCCGCAGGCGTTCAGCAGGGTCTCGCCGGTCTCGGCCTCCAGCTCGCGCCAGATGCGGTGCGAGGCGGTGACGAAGGGAACGTAGTCGGCGCCCTCACCGACCGCCTGCCGGGTGATCCGCGTCTCGCCGTGGCTGGACCCGAGCGCGTGGGGCGGCGCGAAGCGGTCGAGCCCGATGACCGCGGCGCCCCGCTTCGCCAGCTGGTAGAGCGCGGCGCTGCCCATCGCGCCGAGTCCCAGAACGGCGACGTCGTAGCGGCGGCTCACGGCCGGCACTCCTGGAGGCTGCCGGGACGGGACGCCGCCGCAGCGCGGAACGGGGGCAAGTCGGCAGGTCGAGGCATCCGGAGGCGGTCTCGCGCGGCACGGGAAGACGACACACAGGATGATGGATGCCAAGCATCGCGTTTGACCAGGACGGACGGTTTCTTGCACGGCTGAGCCGTGTGAGGCCGGAGAGCGCTGGCGGAATGGCTGCAGAGACCGCGGATTCACCGCAGGAGATCGGCTTCATCCTCGTGCCCGGCTTCGCGCTGATGTCCTTCGCCTCGGGCTGCGAGCCGTTCCGCGCGGCCAACGATCTCGCCGGGCGGCCGCTCTACCGGCTGCGCTACTTCGGCGAGGCGGAGGGCCGGGTCGCCGCCTCGTCGGGCGCGGAGGTCCCCACCGAGGCGCTGCCGCGCCAGCGCGGCCATCTCCACACCCTCTTCGTCTGCGCGGGCGGCGAGCCGACCGGGTGGGACAGGCCCGAGATCCACGCGACCCTGCGGCGGATGGCTCGGCTCGGCGTGCGCATCGGCGGCATCTCGGGCGGTCCCTACCTGATGGCCGCGGCGGGCCTGCTGGCCGATCGCGCGTTCACGCTGCACTGGGAATATGCCGGCGCCACGGTCGAGACCTTCCCGGACGCGCGCCTGAACCGGGCACGCTACGTCGCCGACGGCGATCGCCTGACCTGCGGCGGCGGCGTCGCGCCCCTGGAGATGGCCCACGCCCTGATCGCCGAGCGCATGGGTGAGGCCTTCGCCCGCCGCGTCTCCGACTGGTTCCTCCACACCGCCATCGGCGCCGCCGACGACCCGCAGCGGGCCTCCGCGGTCGAGCGCTATGGAATTCACCATCCGGCCCTGCTGACGGTGCTGGAGACGATGGAGAAAACGGTGGAGGCGCCGCTCGGCCGCCTCGCCATGGCGCGCCTCGCGTCCATCAGCCCACGCCACCTCGACCGGCTGTTCCTCGAGAAGCTCGGGTTGAGCTTCTCGGCCCAGTACAGGGCCATCCGCCTCGCCCATGGACGGCGTCTGCTGCGCCAGAGCCCGCTCCGGATCGGTGAGATCGCGACCGCCTGCGGCTTCGCGAGCGCGGCCCATTTCGCCCGCTGCTACCGGTCCCAGTTCGGCTGCAGCCCGTCCGCGGAGCGAGCGTGACGACCGTTCGGGCAATCCGAGCGGTCAGTCCCGCGCGTCCGGGAGAGCCTTCGGCTCGGCGGGATCCTCCCGGCGCAGCGCGACGCCGCTGGTGCCCTGGGCCAGCATCGCCCGCAGCAGCGCCTCCATCTGCCCGGCGGCCGCCTCGACCGAAAGGCCGCCCTCCCGGATGTTCGAGATGCAGTTGCGCCGGGAATCGGGCAGCCCCGGCTCCGGGCCGAACGTGACGTAGCAGCCGAGGCTGTCCGAGGCCGACAGGCCGGGCCGCTCCCCGATCAGAACCCCGACGCAGCGCGCCCCCAGCCGCGCCCCGATGGGATCGCCGATCGCCACCCGCCCCTGGCTTGCGACGACCACCGGGGCGAGGCTCCAGCCCGCCCGGCGCACCCGCGCCGCGAGCGCGGCGGTGGCGGGGACCGCGTTCAGCGCGACCGCCGTGGCCGAGAGCCCGTCCGCGATCACGATGGCGACGTCGAAGCCCGGCCCGTGCCCGTCGAGCACCGTGGCGGATTCCGGAGCGAGGCTGCGGCCCCGGTCCGGCCGGCGCAGGTACTCCGTCCGGTCGGACACGGTGGAGCGGACCTCCACCGATTCCAGGCCCTGGGCCCGCAGCGCTGCGCGGATCGCGGCCGCGTCGAGGGGCGTCCAGACCGCCTCGCGGGCGCGGGCATGGTCGAGGCCGAAGGCGAGCGCCGCGCCGGTGGGAAGGCCGGCGCCGTGCGCGCCCAGGGCGATGCGGGCCTGGGTCAGCCCGCGCAGATCGCGCAGCGTCGGGGTGCCCGCGTGGGCCGGCTTGGCCGGCTCGGTCGGGTCGCTCACGCGGCCCGCCCGGGCAGGAGCCGGGAGGCCGCGGCGAGGGCCGGGGGCAACTCACCCGTGGCGCTGGTGAGCCGGCCCTGCGCGTCCGTGATGCGCACGTCGCGCAGCCACGCCTCGAATTCCGGGGCCGGCGGACGGCCCAGGGTCTCGCGGGCGAAGACCGCGTCGTGGTGGGACAGCGACTGGTAGTTCAGCATCACGTCGTCCGCCCCCGGCACGGTGATGACGAAGCTGACGCCGGCCGCGCAGAGCAGGGTCAGGAGCGCGTCCATGTCCTCGCCGTCGGCATCGGCATGGTTGGTGTAGCAGACGTCCACGCCCATCGGCAGGCCGAGCAGCTTGCCGCAGAAGTGGTCCTCCAGCCCGGCCCGGATGATCTGCTTGCCGTTGTAGAGGTATTCGGGACCGATGAAGCCCACGACCGTGTTGACGAGGAGCGGGTCGAACTCGCGCGCCACCGCGTAGGCGCGCGCCTCCATGGTCTGCTGGTCGACGCCCCAATGGGCGTCGGCCGAGAGGGCCGAGCCCTGGCCGGTCTCGAAATACATGACCTGGCCGCCCGCCGGGCAGCGGCCCAGCGCCCGCGCCGCCTCCGAGGCCTCGCGCAGGACGGCGAGGTCGACGCCGAAGCCGGCATTGGCCTTCTGCGAGCCGGCCACCGACTGGAACACGAGATCGACGGGCGCGCCTTTCGCCATGGCCTCGATCGCCACGGTGACGTGGCCGAGGCAGCAATGCTGGGTCGGCACGTCGAGGCGCAGCCGCAGGGTCTCCAGAAGCTCGACGATGCGGATGTAATCCGGCAGCGAATCGGTGGCCGGGTTCACCCCGATGACCGCGTCGCCCGAGCCCATCAGCAGGCCGTCGAGGGCCGAGATCAGGATGCCCTCGGACGAATCGGTCGGATGGTTCGGCTGGTTGCGGGTGGCGAGGCGTCCGGGCAGGCCGATCGTGGAGCGGAAGCGCGTCACGACCGGCCGCTTGGCGGCCACCGCGACGAGATCCTGCAGCCGGCAGATCTTGGAGACCGCCGCGACCATCTCGGGCGTGAGGCCGGGCGCGAGGGCGGCGAGCGCCCGCGCGTCGGCGGCGGGGGAGAGCAGCCACTCGCGGAAGGCGCCGACCGTGAGGGACGAGACCGGCGCGAAGGCCGCCGCGTCGTGCCGGCGGGCGATCAGGTCGGAGACCTCGTCCTCCTCCGAGGGATCAGCTCCTCGGCAGGAAGGTCTTCAGCGGCAGGTCCGCCAGCGCGATCTGCGCGGCCAGGCGCTCCACCGGCCCGTCGCGCAGAGGCCGGCGAGCTGGTCGCCGGACCGCTCCGGCGTCGCCTTGGCGAGGAGGCGGCGCAGGTCGGGGAAGGTGAAGCGTGTGCCTTCGATCGTCGTCGCGTAGGCCATGGCGGGCGCTCCCGGCGCGCTGTCGGACGTCAGGGAACCCGATCCTGCAGCATGTCGAGGCCGCCGGGGAGCGCGAACGGCACCGCCATCGGCGAAACTGACGCCTTCCGTCCGGGATCGCGCGCGGCGGATGCCCGCCCTCAGGCCGGGAGCACGACCACCTTCGTCTTGACGGGCGTCTGCGCGTAGAGATGGATCATGTCCTGGCTGAGCAGGCCGACGCAGCCGCTGGTGATGCCCGTGCCGATCGATTCGGCGTCGCTGCTGGCGTAGATCGTGTAGAGCGTATAGGCGCCGTTCTGGTAGAGATGGAGCGTGCGGGCGCCGAGCGGGTTGTCGAGTCCGCCGGGCATGCCGCGGGCGTATTTCGCCGCCTCGGGCTGGCGCCGGATCATCTCCTTGGGCGGGGTCCAGGTCGCCCATTCGGACTTGCGACCGACATACGCGTTGCCGTTCCACAGGAAGCCCTGACGGCCGACATTGGCGCCGTAGCGCGTGGCAGCGCCGTCGCCCTCGATGCGGTAGACGTAATAGTTGGCGGGATCGACGACGATCGTGCCGGGCGCCTCCGAAGAGGCGTACTGACGTCCGCC
>NZ_BACT01000272.1:0-4180 GCF_000333255.1 Methylobacterium sp. B1
GCGGGTTGACCTCACCGTTCAGCCGGCGGCGGTCACCAGCGTGATCGGCCCGAACGGGGCCGGCAAGACCACCGTGCTGAACATGATTTCGGGCTTCTACCGCCCGACCGCCGGGGCGATCCGGCTGGGAGGACGCGACCTCGCCGGGCGGCCGGCGCACGTCGTCGCCCGCGCCGGCATCGCGCGCACCTACCAGACCACGCGCCTGTTCGGCTCGCTCCCGGTGGTCGACAACGTCGCCCTCGGTTTCGCGCCGGGCCGGCTGTGGCGCCGCGCGCGGGCGCAGGACCGCGCGACGGCCGCGTCGCTCCTCGCGTTCGTCGGCTACCGGGGCGCCCTCGACCGCTTGGCCGCCGAATTGCCCCATGTCGACCGGCGGCTCGTGGAGATCGCCCGGGCGCTCGCCGGCGGCCCCACGGTGCTGCTTCTCGACGAGCCCGCCGCCGGCCTGTCGCGGGCCGACACCGACCGGCTGGCCGGCCTGATCCGCCGGATTGCCGACAGCGGCGTCGCGGTCGTCCTGGTCGAGCACGACATGCCGCTGGTGATGGGCATCTCCGACCACATCCTCGTCATGGATGCCGGGCGCCCGATCGCACGCGGCATGCCCGCCGAGATCCGGCGCGACCCAGCGGTCCTGCGCGCCTATCTCGGCGGCGCCGACACGCCCGCCCGGCCGCGAAGCACGCCGTGGCAGGGGCCGGCGGATGCCGTCCTCTCCGTCCTCGATCTGACGGCCGGCTACGGCGCCGCGCCCGTCCTCGAGGGCATCCATCTCGACGTGCGGCCGGGCGAGACCGTCGCCCTGCTGGGCGCCAACGGCGCCGGCAAGTCTACGGCCATGCGGGCTCTGGCGGGACTGCTGCGCCCGGTGGCGGGATCGATCGTGTTCGACGACCGGCGCGTCGAGGCGCTGCCCGCGCACCGGATCGCCCGCAGCGGCCTCGTCCTGGTGCCGGAGGGCCGACAGGTCTTCCCGGAGCTCAGCGTCGTCGAGAACATCCGCCTCGGCGCCTTCGGACGCGGGACGCCGATCGACCCGGCCGAGGTCGAGCGCCTGCTCGACCGGTTCCCGCGGCTGCGGGACCGGGCGGCGAGCCGGGCGGGCCTGCTCTCCGGCGGCGAGCAGCAGATGCTGGCCATCGCCCGCGGGTTGATGGCGCATCCGCGCATCCTGCTCCTCGACGAGCCGTCGCTGGGCCTCGCCCCGGCGATGATCAACGCCCTCTACGCCACCGTGGCCGAACTGCGCGACGAGGGCGTCACCATCCTGATCGTCGACCAGATGGCCGCGCTCGCCCTCACGGTCGCCGACCGCGGCTACGTGCTGGAGCAGGGCCGGGTGGTCGCGCGCGGAACCGCCGCGGCACTGTCGGCGGACAAGGGGCTGGAAGCGGCCTATCTCGGTGCGGCGTAACAGGGTCTCCACATGGACACGAATGCGGGCCACGGCCGCTACAGCTTCAGCGCGCTCCCGGACCGGCCGGTCTACGACTGGCCGGAGGGCAAGCGCCTCGCCGTCTATGTCGGGCTGAACCTGGAGACCTTCGCGTTCGGCGAGGGCCTGGGCGCCGAGCTGGCGCCGGGCGGCCCGCAGCCGGACGTGCTCAACTACGCGTGGCGCGACTGGGGCAACCGGGTCGGCGGGTGGCGGATCGCCGAGATGCTGGACGCCCTGGCGATGCCCGCGAGCGTGCTGGTCAACAGCAACCTCTACCGGGACTGCCCCGGGCTGATCGAGGCGTTCCGCGCCCGCGGCGACGAGATCGTCGGCCACGGGCGGACCAACGCGGAGCGGCAGGGCACCCTCGAGGAGGCCGCCGAGCGGGCCCTGATCGCCGAGACGACGGCGGTGATCGCCGCGCAGGAAGGCCGCCCGCCTTCCGGCTGGCTCGGCCCCTGGATCTCGCAGTCGCAGGTGACGCCCGACCTGCTCGCCGAGGCAGGCTACCGCTACCTGCTGGACTGGGACCACGACGACCAGCCCACGTGGTTCGCGACCCGCAACGGCGGCCGGATCCTGACGGTGCCGTACCCGCAGGAACTCAACGACATCCCCGCCATCGTCGCCCGCAAGGAGACGGGCCGCCAGTTCGCGGACGCCATCGTCGACGCCTTCGACGAGATGTTGGAGCAGTCCCGGCGTGCGCCCCTCGTCATGGGCATCGCGCTCCACCCCTACATCGTCGGACGACCGCACCGGCTGCGGCCCCTGCGGCGGGCGCTCCAGCACATCGCCGACCACCGCGGCGACATCTGGCTCACCACCGCCGGGGCGATCGCCGACCACATCGTCGCGCAGGAGGCCGGGCCGCGCTGACGCGGCCCCAGTCCGGGCCGGGGGGCCTCAGAGCACCTGCGACAGGAACCGGCGCGTGCGCTCGTCCTGGGCGGAGGCGAAGAAGGTCGCGGGCGGCCCGTGCTCGACGATGACGCCGCGGTCGGTGAAGTAGATGTGGTCGGCGACGTCGCGGGCGAAGTTCATCTCGTGCGTGACGAGCATGCAGGTCATGCCCTCCTCGGCGAGTTCCCGGATCGTCACCAGCACCTCTTTGACCGTCTCCGGATCGAGGGCGGCGGTGACCTCGTCGAACAGCATCACGTCCGGCCGCATCGCCAGCGAGCGGGCGATGGCCACGCGCTGCTGCTGGCCGCCGGACAGCTCGCCGGGATAGGCGTTCTCCTTGCCGGCCAGCCGGACCTTGGCGAGGAGCGCCCGCGCCCGCGCCTCGACCTCTCGCTTCTCCTGACCGAGGACGTGGATGGGAGCCATCATCACGTTCTGCAGCGCGGTCTTGTGCGGGAACAGGTTGTATTGCTGGAACACCATGCCGACCTTGCGGCGCAGCGCCAGCTTGTCGAGCCGCGGATCGGTGACGTCGATCCCCTCGACCTCGATCGAGCCCGCGGTGACCGGCACCAGCGCGTTGATGCAGCGGATCAGCGTCGACTTGCCCGAGCCCGAGGGGCCGATGATGCAGACGACCTCGCCCTTGCGGACGTCGAAGCTGATCCCCTTCAGCACCTCGAACGTCCCGAAGGACTTGTGCACGTCGGCGATGCGGACGATCGGCTGATCGGGCGTCCAATTCGGGGACGGGGTTTCGGCCAGGGTCGCGCGCGTCATGGTTTCAACGGGTCTCGAAGCGGCGTTCCAGGGCGGCGGTGAACCGGTCGATCGGGTAGCAGTAGAGGAAGAAGCAGAGCAGGGCGAAGCCGTAGAGCGGGGCGAACAGCTCGGGGCGGCCGCCCTCGGCGGCGTGCACCTGTGCGGTCAGCGTCAGCATCTCGGTGACGCCGACGATCGACGCCTGCACCGTCGCCATCGCGATCAGCGAATAGACGTTCATCCAGGGCGGCAGCATCCGCTTTGCGCACTGGGGCAGGATGATGCGCCACATCGTCTGCCGCCGGGTGAAGGCCAGGGATTCGGCGGCCTCCCACTGGGTGTTCGGCACCGAGCGCACCGCGCCGCGGACGATCTCGGCGACGTTGGCCATGACCGGCAGGCTGAAGCCGAAGGTCGCCTTCACCCAGTCGGGCAGCGGCACGCGGAGGCCGAACACCGTGATCTGGAACGGCACGAGGAACATCACGAAGAACAGCAGCACCAGCCAGGGCACGTTGCGGAACACCTGCGTGGCGCACCACGCGAGGCGGGGCAGGATCCGCCCCTCCGCCAGCATGGCCAGCCCGAGCCCGATGCCCGCCACCGTGCCGATCGCCATCGCCATCAGCGAGATCGCCACGTTAAAGGCGAAGCCCGTGAGCAGGAGCGGCGCCCACTTGATCACGACCTCCAGCGGCGACAGCGCGGCGGCCCCGCCCTGCGCCCAGGCCGGGACGGCGACGACGGCGAGCCCGGCGAGCAGCCGGAGATGGGCCGGGCGCAGGCGCGACGCTGCGCGGTCCTTTGGGAGCGCGAACGGCAGGAGGACCGGCAGGTCCCCCGGTCGCCGGCCCTGCGAATCTGGGGCGCTCATCGGCCGTATCCCGGGATGCGCAGGGCGCGCTCCCAGCGGTGCATGATCCAGACGAGCACGCCGACGAGGACCGCGTAGGTCGCCAGCAGCACCAGCATCATCTCCAGGACGTTCTGCGACTCGGACCAGATCTGCTTGACCGCGTACAGGGTCTCCGGGACCGCGATGGCGTAGGCCAACGTGGTGGTCTTCAGGAG
>NZ_BACT01000271.1:0-2385 GCF_000333255.1 Methylobacterium sp. B1
CGATGGCGATCGTGCCGATCGCCAACAAGATGAAGGTGCGTTTCATCGGCCCCCTGGGCGGCCGGCACCGGCATCACCCGCAACGGTGCCGCCGACAATTACGCCTTCCGGGTCTCGGCGGTCGATGCCCTCGTCGACGAGGCGCTGGTCGCCTATGCGGTCAAGACCTACGGGGCGAAGAAGCCCGGCATGATCCTCGTCAACAACGCCTGGGGCGAGTCGAACCAGAAGGGCCTCAAGGACGCCCTGCAGGCGGCCAACCTCCCGGCGGCGGGCATCGAGAAATACGAGGCCAACGACGTCGACATGGTGCCCCAGTTGTCGCGGTTGAAGGAGGCCGGGGCCGACGCGCTGTTCCTCGTCGGCAATGTCGGCCCCTCGGCCCAGGTGGTGAAGTCCCTCGACCGGATGGGCTGGTCGGTGCCGGTCGTCTCGCATTGGGGCCCGGCGGGCGGCCGCTTCGACGAGCTCGCCGGCCCGAGCGCCGCCAAGGTCCACTTCATCCAGACCTTCACCTTCGCGGGCAACACGTCGCCGAAGGCGAATACGGTGCTGGACGCGCTCAAGGCCAAGTACCCGGCGATCAAGTCGATGGCCGACGTCACCCCCGCCGTCGGCATCGCCAACGCCTACGACGCCACGCACTTGCTGGCGCTCGCCATCGAGGCCGCGGGTTCCACCGAGGGCCCGAAGGTCCGCGACGGCTTCTACAAGATCGGCACCTATCCGGGCCTGATCAAAACCTACGACAAGCCCTTCGCCCCCGGCCAGCACGACGCACTCGGCCCGAACGACTACGTGTTCACCCGCTTCAAGGACGGTGAGATCGTCGCGGTGACCAACTGAGCCCCGCGATGCTGACCTCCATCCTCGTCAGCGGCCTCGGCCTCGGCAGCATGTACGGGCTCGTGGCCCTGGGCTTCCACGTGACCTACGCGGTGTCGGGGACCGTGAACTTCGCGCAGGGCAGCGTCGTCACCCTGGGCGCGGTCCTGGCCTATGCGCTGGGCGTCACCCTCGGCTGGCCGATGCCGGCCGCGATCGTCCTGGCGCTCGCCGGCTGCGCCCTGTTCGGCCTCGTGGTCGAGCGGGCGCTGGTCCGTCCGTTCGTGGCCCGCGGCTCGGATGCGTGGCTCCTGGCGACGGTGGCGGGGGGCATCGTCCTCGACAACACCGTGCTGTTCACCTTCGGCAAGGAGCCGCGCAGCCTGCCCTCGCCGCTGGCGACCAAGCCCGTTGAGATCCTCGGGACCGGCATCTACCCGTTGCAGCTCGTGATCCCGGTGGTCGGGATCGCCCTGGCCTTCGCGATCCGCACGGTGTTCCGCCGGACCGATCTCGGCCGCGTCCTCCTCGCCGTGGCGCAGAACGCCGACGCCGCCCGCCTGATGGGGATCGACGTGCGCCGCACCGTGGCCTGCGCCTTCGCGCTCTCGGCGGTGCTGGCCGGCATCGCGGGCCTGCTGATCGCGCCGCTCTTCTCGGTGTCGGCCGAGCTCGGCACGCTGTTCGGCATCAAGGCCTTCGCGGTGGCGATCCTCGGCGGCATCGGCTCCGCCACCGGGGTGATCCTGGCGGGGCTGCTCTACGGCCTCGTCGAGGCCGGCGTCACCGCCACCCTCGGCTCGACCTACACGCAGCTCGTGGTGTTCTCGGTGATCATCCTGGCCCTCACCCTGCGCCCCGACGGCCTGCTCGGCCGCGCCGCGGTCAACAAGGTCTGACGCGATGCCGTACCTGCGCTCGGCTCCGGCGATGCGGCTTGGCATCGCCGGCCTCACCGCCGCCGCGCTCGGCCTCGTCGCGCTGACCGCGGGCTACAGCCACTTTGTGATCGCCCTCGTGGCGCTGACGACGGTGGCGGGGGTCGGCCTCAACGTGCTCCTCGGCCTGACCGGGCTGATCTCGTTCGGCCATGCCGGCTTCTACGCGATCGGCGCCTACGCGAGCGCGATCCTGACGCTCCACGGCGTCAGCTTCTGGCTGGCACTCCCGGCGGCGGCGCTGATCGCGGCGCTCGTCGGCGGCCTCGTGGCGGTGCCGGCGATGCGGGTGAAGGGCCCCTACCTCGCCATGCTGACGATCGCCTTCGGCTTCATCGTCGAGCACGGCCTGATCGAGGGCGGCGAGCTGACCGGCGGCCAGAACGGCTTGGTCGTCACGGACGCGCCGACGCTCCTCGGCGAGCCGGTGAGTGCGGCCGGGCTCGCGGTGCTGGCGGTGCTAGCGGCCGGCGCGAGCCTCGCCGGGTTCGACCTCCTCGCCCGCAGCCGCCTCGGCCGGGCGATGCGCGCCGTGCGCGACGCCGACGTCGCGGCCGCGGCGCTGGGCTTCGATCCGGTCCGGGTGAAAGCCCTGGCCTTCGCGATCTCCGCGGCCCTGACG
>NZ_BACT01000270.1:0-2454 GCF_000333255.1 Methylobacterium sp. B1
CCGAATTAGTCGAGGCCGTTGCCGTTGGTGGCAACAAAGGCGGGCGGGTTGGAGAAGCGACGCCCGGGAAGCCCAAGAAGCTGTAGTTCTGGGTGCGTTGGCCGCGGCGGCGAAAGTCGACTTACTGGGCTCGGCCTCGAAGCCGATCACCACGCCCGAGCCCGGCGTGAACTGGTAGTTGTAGCCGATCTGGGCGCCGCCCGAGAAGCCGTCGTTGTTGTTGCGGTTGTTGACGCTGACGACGCCCGAGGTGCCGGGGGAGTTGATCAGCGAGCCGCCCGGCAGGGCGTAGCTGGTGGTGTTGCGGCTGTTGGCGTCGAAGCCGTAGCCGGCGTTCACACCGACGTAGAAGCCGGTCCAGGTGAACACCGGCACCGGCGTGAACACCGGCGGCGGCGCAGCGCGGCGCGGCAGGTCGGCGGCGGACGCCGCGGCCGTGAGAGCGGTGAATGCAGCCAGAGAGGCCAGGATCTTGGTCATGTCCGTGTTGGTTCCGTTAGCAGCGTCTGCTGATCTCGACGTATCAGGCGCGCGATCGGGAAGATGTAGCTCGCCGGCAACACTTGGAAATTCGCGCGCGCCCCGATCTCGGCATCCTTAACGGTTCTATACCGCAGAAATGTTACTCAAAGACGAACAGGAAGATCTATCGTCGTCTACGGGTTGTCCTCCGGGCCGGGGCGCGCGGGATTGCGCCGGCCTGCGTTTGGTCGGCGTGCCTGACCAAGCAGCCTGGAGGCCTGCGGCGATGATATGCGGCGAAGACCTGCGCGGTGGCGCCCGGACGCACGTCGCCGGTGTCGCCCAGGGTCAGCCGCACGCCGTCCGTCCGCGGTCCGGCACGACGGCCCCTGGCGTACGTCTCGACGTACGCGGACGGATCGAAAGCTGATCGCTACGGTACGGCCACTTTGCGATTGCAGCTTTCGGGATCGGATCTCGCGGCGGCGTCGCGGGCCGCGGATGCGGCCGATCGCCGGCCGGCGGCGCCTCGACCCTGTCCTGCGGTCTCCGAAGCGCTGGGATAGAGGTGGGCGCCCCGCGATGACGATGCGCCGGGGTCGACTTACCGGCGCGGGGGCTGCGGTTCGAAGTCCAAACCGCATCTCTTCTCGACAGAGGCCTGCTCCAATGCCTTCACCGCTCCCTTGCGGCGCGTGAGTTCGGCGGTCTGATGGTTGTCGCCATCGATGAAGTGAAGGGCCGGCAGGACGATGACCGCACCGACTGTCGTGGCGACTTGGTCGCTGCGGCGCTTTTCATCCTGCGGCCCAGCCGCCTGTGCCGCCCGCGCGGAGACCCGTCCCGGCTCTTCGCGGATCTGCGCACAGGTTAAATGGCTGAGCTGAATCGGCGAACATACGTCGCCGCGACCTTCTCGTCGTGTGTTTATGCGGGGATCCTTAAGATACGGTCCAGATATCGGCTATGGCGTCGTCTGCAAAAATCGGCCGTTATCAAATTACAGGGACGAAAAGGACCAGCCATTAAATAGAAATTTATGTCGAAAAAGTTCCGGCCGGGTCGATCTATCGCGATCGTGTGACCGATCGCACGGGTGGCACCGGGACGGCTGGACCGATGACGGATGACTTCCAGACGATGTTCGGGCCTCCGAGCGGCATTCCCGCGGCTCCTCGCCGGTTGCGACCCGGACTGTCGTTGCGCGGACCTGGATGGGCGGTCAGGCTCGTCGAACATGGCGCGTGCCGAGGGGGCATATCCGGGGACGTATCGGAACGCCCTGGGCTTCGCCGCCGACCCGCCCGACGTGCGATCGGCCCGCCCTTGCCGCTCCGTGATCGTCCGCGGCTCGATCCGGGCCGCCGGCGGGCGGGCGCCGCCTGCGGGATCGGACCTGAGCGCCGGACGCCCCGTTCCGCCCGGATCCCCTCCGCGTTCGGCGCAGCCCACCGCGGTCCCGCTGCCACCGATCCGGTGGCGCTGGCGTGACCGTTGCACCTGAAGGTCTCCATCGGCAAAGACCCTGCCGCGATACGTCTCCGAACGCATCGAAGCGTCTCGCGACCGAGAATGGACCATGACGCACCAATGTGCAGAGGTATCGGCGATCGGCCGCGGACGGCATCGATGAAGGCGGCCGACGAAGGCGATCGCGTGGGCGCCATCTGCCAAGCCCTGCGCCGGGCCATCGTGGAACGGGCGCTGGCCCCCGGTGACCGCCTGCCCGAGGATGCCCTCGGCGAACGGTTCGGCGTGAGCCGCACCATCGCCCGGCAGGCCCTGTTGCGGCTGGCCGGGGAAGGCCTGGTCGACCTCCGCCGCAATCGCATCGCCGTCGTGGCGACGCCGAGTTGGGAGGAGGCGCGTGACACCTTCGACGTGCGTCTCGGCCTGGAGCGGCTCGTGGTGCGCCGCCTCGCCGGACAGCTCAGCCCCGAGCAGCGTCAGGTTCTGCTGGATCAGATCGCCCGCAAGGAGGCCGCCCGGGGC
>NZ_BACT01000269.1:0-3482 GCF_000333255.1 Methylobacterium sp. B1
GCGCCGACCAGACAGGATCCGCCACGCCACGGCGGGCTCCGCCAGGGCGAACACGGCCCAGAAGGCGATCGCCGCGCAGGCCCAGCCGACCGCCCAGCTCGACTGGACGAGGCCCACCGCCTTGCCGCGATAGCGGGCCTGGATCGTCTCGGCGATCAGCACGGAGCCCACCGACCACTCGCCGCCGAAGCCGAAGCCCTGCAGCGCGCGGGTGACGAGCAGTTGCTCGTAGGAGTGCGTGAAGCCGCTGAGCACCGTGAACAGGGTGAACCACGCGACGGTGGCCTGCAGGACGACCACCCGGCCGTAGCGGTCCGCCAGGATCCCGGCCGCCCAGCCGCCGATGGCCGAGGTCACCAGCGCGGCGGTGGCGATGTTGCCGGCCTCGACCTTGGTCAGGCCCCAGACCACGACCAGCGTCGGGATCAGGAAGGTATAGACCATGTAGTCGAACGCATCGATGCCGTAGCCCGCGAAGGCCGCGCCCAGCACCCGGCGCTCCGCCGGACTCGTGTCTTTCACCCACATGGCGCAACTCCTTGGCGGACAGGCCGTCATGCGGCCGGGAGGGTCACAGGAACGGCAGGTCGCGGTTGAGGAGGTCGGTGATCAGCATGTGACCGGGCGCGTGGGTGATGCAGAGCGGCAGCCGCGCCGCCATCGCCACCGCCTGGGGGGTGACTCCACAGGCCCAGAAGACCGGGAGCTCGTCGGGCTCGATCGGGACCGGATCGCCGAAATCCGGCCGCGCGATGTCGCGGATACCGATCAGGCTCGGGTCGCCGAGATGGATCGGCGCTCCGTGGACCGCCGGCATCCGGGCCGTGACCTGCACGGCCTTGATGGCGTCCGCCGCCTTCATCGGCCGCATGGAGACCACCAGGGGGCCGTGGAACGGGCCCGAGGGCCGTGTGGCGATCGAGGTCCGGTACATCGCGACGTTGCGGCCGAGGGCGACGTGGCGGAGCGGGATGCCCGCCGCGATCAGGCCGGCCTCGAACGAGAAGGAGCAGCCGAGGACGAAGGTGACGAAGTCGTCCCGCCACACGCCGGTCAGGTCGGGCAGCTCCGCCACGAGTTCGCCGCCCTCGTAGACGCGATAGCCGGAAACGTCGGTGGCAAGGTCGAGATCGGCGCCGAGCGTCGGAAGCGTGCGGGCGCCGGGCTGCGAGACGCCGAGGATCGGGCAGGGCTTCGGGTTCTGCTGGCAGAAGCGGTGGAAATCCTCCGCCATGGCCCGCGGCAGGATCATCAGGTTGCCCTGCGCGTGAGCGGGGACGAGACCCGAGGTGTGGCCCCGGAACCGACCCGCGCGAATCGCGCGCCGCGCTTCCGCCGCATCGGCGAAGACAGGTGCTGCGCCGTCGGCGCCCAGGTGCTGGCTCACCGCGATGATCTCCCTGGCTGGTTGTCGAGCGCCGGGCCGGCATCGTCGGCAGCCCGGATTCCGCAAGATCCCGATCGCTTCAGCGATTCATGTCCTGCAGCAACGATCCCATCGCGCCGCAGGGCACGCCAATCGTGATTGCGAATGAGGCGCGATAAACCAGTCTTATCGGCCGGCGGCCCAGGTTTCGGCCACGTCCTGGGCGAGGCGGGCCGCATCCGCCACGAAATGGTGGGCCGGCCGCTTCATGTGCATCGCCGTGAAGGTCAGATTCGAGAGCAGCGGCTCGGCCGGCAGGACGCGGAGGGTGCCGGCGCGGATCTCGGCCTCGACCACCGCCGGCGGGATCACGCAGATCCCAAGGCCCTCGATGCCCATCTTCACGATGGTGGCGAGCGAGGCGCTGGTGTGGATCTGGCTCGGCAGGAGGTTCTCCTGCAGGACGAGGTCGCGCAGTTCGACATAGGGGCTGGTGTTGCGCGGGTAGGTGATGAGCGGATGGTGCAAGAGCGCGCCGAGGCTCAGGGGCGCGTCGCCCGGCAGCAGGCCCGGCGCGGCGATCCACGCGACAGGGGTGCTGAACAGGGCACGGTTGACGAAGCTCGGCAGGGTGATCGGACCCACGAGGAGTGCCAGATCGATCTCGTCGGCGACGAGGGCGGCCTGCATGTTCGGCGAGATGTCCACGGTGATGTCGACGCCGATCCCGGGATGGGCGGCGCGCATGCGCTCGATGAAGCGCGACAGCCACAGATGGACGATCGTCTCGGACACGCCGAGCCGCAGGGTGCCCCGCGTGCGTCCGGTCTCGTGAAGGGCCACGCTCATCTCGTCCTGCAGAGCCAGGAATCGCTCCGCGAAACCCAGGAGGAGACGCCCCCGCTCCGTCAGGGCGACGTCCCGGCTTCGGCGCTCGAACAGCGTGCCGTATTCATGCTCCAGGGCCGCGATGCGCTGGGAGACGGCCGGCTGGGTCGTGTTCACCTTCTCGCTGGCGCGGCGAAAGCTGGAGAGTTTTGCAACCCAGTAAAACACCTCCAAGCTGCGGAAATCCGCCATCCCGCAATTGTCCCGCTCCGCCGTCGTGGCCGATCATATCGCGCCCTCGCGCGCTGGCATGCAAGCCGTCGGCCGTCGCGTATCGGCGCGGGATCCCCCCATCCTGCCGCGAGGTTCGCCCGCCCGCTCGGATGACAGGGGCGCGGTTCAGGGCGATGGAAATTCCGAAAGCCAGGCGCTCCCGTGGCGCTTCGGGCGGCATCAATCAGCGCAGGCGCGAAGCCTGAGGGCCTCGTGAAACCCCTTCCAGAAGCACCGACAAGAGCCCGACATCGCGAGCGGAATGCTCAGGTGTGGGCGCAACGGTTTCGGGTGGCCCCACACATGCGGAAACCCCGGGAGCGGAATGCTCCCGGGGTTTTGTCGACCTCGCGACCAGGTTGATCGGGCTGGGATGCAAGGGTCGAGCGAAGGGCATCGCCATCCCGCGGCGACCGGCATGCAGAGGACCAGTCCCATGCCAAGTCTCCGCGAGGGGCGATGGCCCCTCGAGTCACGCTCGGCTCAGTACGAGCCGAACTTGTAGTTCAGGCCGGCGCGGACGACGGCGAACTCGGTCTTGGCGGCGGCGCCGTTGAGGTAGGCGGTGCCGTTCGGGGGCAGGAGGTTGCCGTAGAAGACGCCGCCGGCGGAGTTCTTCTGGCGGTCGAGGCTGACGTACAGGCCTTCGACCTTCAGGGTGACGGCCGAGGAGCGGAAGAAGTTCAGGAAGGAGTCGGTGGGCAGGGCGTACTCGACGCCGCCGCCGGCGGCCCAGCCGGTGCGGAAGCTGTCGCGGAAGCGGTTGCCGGAGAAGTTCTGGTCGTCCTGGCCGGATCCGTAGGCGAAGCCGCCGGTGCCGTACACGAGGNTGCGGTCGAAGGCGTAGCCGAGGCGGCCCGCGACGGTGCCGAAGTAGTCGAAGGCGTTGCCGCTGGTGGCGACAANNNGCGGGCGGTTGGAGAAAGCGACCCCCGGGAAGCCANGAAGCTGTANTTCTGGGTGGCGTTGGCCCGGCGGCGAATTCAACTACTGGCGTCGGCCTCAAGCCGATCAC
>NZ_BACT01000268.1:0-7551 GCF_000333255.1 Methylobacterium sp. B1
GGGACCCGACCTGCACGCCCGAGAACCGGATCGCGCTCCGGGCCGGATCCACCGCCCACTCGGCGGCGGCGGCCGGCAGGGCTTCGCCCAGGAACACGCACAAGAACGCGCCCTGCAGCGCCGCAAGCAGGCAGAGGTGACGCGCGTTCATCGGGTGGGCTCCACGATCGGGGCGGTCGACGGCCGGCGCCCCGGCAGCATGCGGCGCAGCACGTCGTCGCGCAGGAGGAAATGGTGGCGCAAGGCGGCCGCCACGTGGACGGCGAGGAGGGCCGCCAGGAACCACGCCCCCAGGGCATGGACTTGCTTGAGGAGGCCCTCGGCGGCGGCGGGGTCGGGGACGTGGGCCGCCAGCGGCAGGTGCGGCCAGGGGACGAGGCCGTAGAGCACCGTCGGGATGTTGAACGGCGACAGCGAGACCACGGCCCAGCCGGTCAGGGGCAGCCCGACGAGGAGCAGATAGAGCAGGTGATGCGCCGCCGCGGCCGCCCGCCGCTCCCGCGCCGGCATCCCGGCCGGGTGCGGTGGCGGCCGGTGGGTCAGGCGCCAGAGGAGGCGCAGGACCGTCAGCGCCAGCACCGTGACGCCGACCGACTTGTGCCACTGGTAGAGCTGGAACTGGCGCAGCGGCGCCAGGGCCGCGTGCGTCATGGTCAGCCCGAGGCCGATCAGGACGAGCACGGCGAGCGCGCTCGCCCAGTGCAGCAGGATCGCCACGGCGGAGTACCGCCGCGCGGAAACCCCGTTCGCCATGGCCGATCCCCCGGTGTCAGTCCTGCTTCTCGAAGGCGCCCGCGATGGTGAGGTGCAGCTCGTCGCCGATCAGCGGCACGTAGGTCTTCACCCCGAACTCCGAGCGCTTGAGCGTGCCGGTGGCCTCGAAGCCGACCGTATACTTCTTGCTCAGCGGGTTCACGCCGGCGCCGACCAGGGTGACGTCCAGCGTCACCGGCTTGGTCACGCCGTGGAGCGTCAGGTCGCCCGTCACCTTCGCGTGGTCCTTGCCGGCCGGCGTGACCTTGGTGGACACGAAGGTCATGTCGGGGAACTTGGCGGCGTCGAGCCACTGGTCGCCCTTGAGCTCGTCGGTGAGCTTGGCGCTGGTGGTCGTCACCGAGGCGACCGGGATCTTCACCGAGAGCTTGGCCGCCGCCGGGTTCTTCGGCTGCAGCTCCAGCGTGCCGGACACGTCCGAGAAGCCGCCGGCATAGTTCGAGAAGCCCATATGGGACACGCGCCAGCCGACCTGGGTGTGGCCGGGATCGACCGCGTATGTACCGGCCTGGATCTGCGCCGGATCGCGGGTCGGCGGGGTCTGGGCCAGCGCCGAGGTGGCGACCAGCAGGGCCAGCAGGCCGGAGGCGAGAATCGACTTCAAGGGTGTCTCCTGCAGAGCAGACGGTCGAGCGCGATTCGCTGCGCCGCAGCAGCCCTGTAGACCCGTTCACGGCACCGGTTGAGCCTGCTATCCGGAACCCCATGGTTGCGAGAACGGAAACCTTCCGGGGCGGACTCGAGGATGTTCGGGCGTTCTGCGCCGTCGTCGATCTCGGCACGGTGACGGCCGCGGCCGCGAGCCTGCAGGAGACCAAGGGCAGCGTCAGCCGACGGATCTCCCGCCTGGAACAGGCGCTGGGCGCCCGGCTGATGGCGCGCACCTCACGGGCGGTCTCGCCGACGGCCGAGGGGCTGGCCTTCTACGCCAAGGCGCAGGAGAGCCTGACTCTCCTCGACGAGGCGGCCGAGACCGCCCGCGACGCCCGCACGGTGCCGACCGGGCACCTGCGGATCACGACCTCGATCGATTTCGGGATCGAGGTGATGCCCGAGATCGTCGCGAGCTTCCGGACCGCCTACCCGCAGATCACCGTGGAGATGCTGAACACCGACGCGCGCCTCGACCTCGCGGCCAACCGGATCGACCTCGCCCTGCGGCTCGGCGGCGCGGAGGAGACCGGCTACCGCGCGATGGTCCTCGCGACCCTGGCTCTCGGCCTCTACGCCGCCCCCGCCTATCTGCTGCGCCGCCCGGCCCCGACGGACCTCGCGGGCCTGCGCGACCACGACCTGATCCTCGCCCGGGAGCGGATCGGCACGGCGGGACTGGTGCTGACCGACGGGCAGGGCCGTACCGAGCCGCTGGCCTTGAGCCCGGCCATCCGGGTCAGCGACTTCGCCACCGCGCACCGGCTGACCCTGGCGGGCGCCGGGATCGGCCATCTCCCGAGCCTCGTCGCCGCCCGCGCCGTGGAGGCGGGGGAGATCCTGCGGGTGCTCAGCCCCTGGGCGACCCGCGGCGCGCATCTGCGCGCCGTCACCCTCGCGGGGCGCGAATTGCCCGCCCGCGTCCAGGTCTTCCGCGAGCATGTCCGCAGCGCCCTGGCGGCGCGCGACTGCCCCGGCGCCACCCTGGACGGCGACGACCCAAACAGATGACGCCCTCTCTTGCGCCGGAGATGACAGGGGCTGCGATCGGAATGGGCATCGCCCGGGCGACCGCCTAAGCCGAGCGACCCGCCGCCACCCGGTTCGTTCTGCCGTCGGCGGGCCGGTCCATCACGACCGACTTATATCTGCGCCGTGGCGACAGCATCGCTCTGCGCACCGGCGATGCGCACCTACCCCCGGACCAGCCGAAGGATCTCGCCATCCCGTGCGCGACGCACCCTTCCGCCGCGTCGGAGTCGGGGCATCGCGGCGCGGCTCAGCCGTCGCGACCGAGGCCGAGACCGCGGATGATGTCGCCGATCGGATCGATCTTCGGGGACGGGGCGGCCACCGGGGCCGTCTGGGGGGCCGCCGCGACGACGGCCGGCCGATCGGATTGCGCGGTGCGCTCGAGTGCGGCGTGGCGAAGCCGGGCAGTCCGGCGCGACCCACGCTCCGCCCCCTTCGGCCGATGCGTCGCCACAGCCTTCCGCAGCGGTTCGGCCGGACGTGCCATCTCGGCTGGAAGCGGCGCGGTCGGCATCGCCGTGGAGGGGACCGCGGCGGCGATCCGCGGCGTCGGGACAGCCGCCAGCGCTCCGGTGGTTTCCGGTGCGGACGAGCGGGCCGGGGGATTCACCCAGGCGGCCGGCGCGACCGGTGCCGCAGCCGTCACGACCGGACGTGCAGGGCGTGTCTGCACCTCGTAATTGCCCGGATGCAGAATATGCGCGGCCGCCACCAGCCCGAATACGGCAACGGCAGTGGTACCGAGGGTGGAGCGGTAGTGTTCCATGGCGGAAAAACGTACCGCCAAGCTCCCGGTTCCGCGCCATCGAACCGTGCGTCGGCGCAAACAAAAAAGGCCACTCCCGAAGGAGCGGCCCGAAGTCTAGGGAGGAAACGCCCAAGAAGGGCAGCGGGATCGCGACGCCATCGCCATCCCGCAATGCAAAGATAGGATACCGCAGTGCGGCATGCAACGGATCGGACGCCGGGGAGATATGCATATGCTCCCCTGTCGGGCCGCTCAGCCATGCGCCTGAAGCATGTCACCGCGCGGGATCGCGGACGGACCGCGCGACGTGCAGGGCGCCCTGCCCGCGGATCTGGCGGTGATGGGTGGACGCGAACGGGATCTAGGCCCCCCCGGACCGACCATCCTGGCCGATGAGCCGCTCGATCTCCGCCTCCGCGACGGCGCGTGCCGCGTGCTCGGAGGTGTACGGGCGGAACGACCCCCGGACCAGCTTGCCGCGGTCGCGGATCGCCCAGGTGAAGCGGCCGGGATCATGCCGGCTCGGCCTGACCTCGACCGTGTAGAGATGCCCGCCCGTCGCACCCATGCTGGGAATGTGCGGAAGCGTCCCGCATCGGGACAGGGGGTGCGACCCTGGGCGTCAGCCCCGGTCGCGAGAGCCGTTCTCCCCGCGTTGCTATGGCGCGCTCCGGACCAGGGCCGGCCGTCCGACCCGCCCCCGTCCTCCTGAGGGGCCGGAGCGCGAGCCCCTCAGGCGGAGAGGGGTGGATCGGAACGCCGCAGAGGCCGCATCGTCGGTCCCGTCACCCCGCGGTCGAGAATCACAAAACCAGGCTGCACCCCGTGCGGGAACGGCCCTAGCGCGCCGGCCGCCGCCGGCCCTGGGCCGGTCCGCGCGGTCCGGCGCCGCCCGCCGGTCGGCCCTCGCCCCGGCCCTCGTCCCGAGTCTCGGCCTGCCCCTCGGTCCGGGTCCCGAGCCAGACCACGTGCTTCGGGCCGCTGCCCCGGCCGCTCGCGTGGACGCGCTGCTCGTCGACCGCGAAGCCGGAGCGCTGCAGGCGGCTCTTGAACTTCCGGTCCGGCGCGCCCGACCAGACGCCCAGGATGCCGCCCGGCCGCAGGGCCCAGCGGGCGCGCTTCAGGCCCCAATTGTCGTAGAGCCGGTCGTTCGCCTTGCGCATCAGCCCCTCCGGGCCGTTGTCGACGTCGAGCAGGATCGCGTCGTAGCGCGCCGGGCCGGCCTGGATCAGGCGGTTGACGTCGGCCTCCTGCAGGTCGACCCGCGGATCGTCCAGGCAGCCGGCGAAGACGTGGGCGAGCGGCCCCCGGGCCCAGGCGACCACGGCGGGCACCAGCTCGGCCACCACCACCTGTGCCTCCGGCCCGAGGCCTTCGAGCGCCGCCCGCAGGGTGAAGCCCATGCCGAGGCCGCCGATCAGGATCCGGGCCCGGGGCCGGTCCTGGAGCCGCGCGCAGGTCATCGCCGCGAGCGCCACCTCGGAACCGCTGCGCCGGTTGTTCATGAGCTCGATCGTGTCGGCCATGATGGCGAATTCGTCGCCGCGCCGCATCAGGCGCAGGTCGGTGCCGCCCCCGGGCACGGATCCGGTATCGAGATGAACCCAGGGTATCACGCACACGTCCTCGGCTTGCCGGCGCCCGTCCCGTACGGGCGGCGGAGGGATCGCGGCAGGAGCAAGGCGGCGCCCGGACCCGGCAGTGCGCGTCGCGCAACCCCCTGCCCGGCGACGCACCTTGCCGCGACCGATTCCGGCGGCGTATCAGCACCTATGGCCAAACGCATCAAGTCGAGACCCCAGGAGCGGGGCTCCGTTCTGTTCGATATCGTCTTCACGGACGGTTCACGGGCCTCGAACCGGCGTGTGCCGGCCGAGATCCTCGGCGGCCTGGACGGCGACGAGCCGGCCCGGCAGCTCATTGCCGAGCAGGAGGAAGAGATCGCCCGCAAGGCCGGACGGCCGGGCCGCGCGATCGAGAGCCTGACGCGCTCGCCCGTCGTCAAGCCGAAGCCGGTCGTCTGACCGGAGCGGTCAGGCGCTCTCGGCCAGCCGGCGCAGGACCTCGTCGCGCAGGGCCTCGTTCATCGCCGCGAACCGGGCCTGCAGGCGCGTCCGCAGCCACGGGACCAGGGCGGGAGCGAGCAGGCCTGCGACGGCCACCGCCTGGACGAGGCGGACCCCGTCGGCGGTCTCGAGGATCCGGACCTCGTGCTCGCCGACGAGCAGGGGCGGCATCGTGAGGCCGCCGCGCCAGGCGAGGCGCCGGCCGGGCTCCCAGCCGGTCACCGTCACCTGGCGCGTCCGGTAGGCGCGGCCGTTCAGGGTCCGCTCCAGGCGCCAGCGCGCGCCCTCGCGCAGGCGGCCCGCCGCCTTGCGGATATACGGGTTCCACGCCGGGTAGGAATCCAGATCCGTCAGCACGGACCAGACGAGTCCGGCCCGCGCGGGGATCGCGATCTCCGTGCTGCTGATCCGAACGCCCGTCATGCCTTTCCTCCCGTCGCCCTCCCGCCGCCCTCCCGCCGGCGCCCGTTCGCCCCGGCCGCTCCCGCTCTCCGAGACCGCGCGCCGCCCGCCCGGCGGTTCAGACCGCGCCCTCGACCACTTCCAGCGCCCGCAGGATGGCGAACCCGATCCGCTCGGCCTCGGTCTCCGCGTCGGCGGGGAGCAGCGCCACGGTCTCGACCCCCCGCTCGTCCTCCGGACCGACCACGACCCGGATCACGTCGCCCTCGACCGCCGACGGGTCCCGGATCAGGCCGACCCGATGGCCGGCCCCCGTGCCGAAGACGCGCAGGGGCGCCTGGGCGGGATCGGGCTCCGGTTCCGGCGCGGGGGTGCGGGGGACGCCGAAGGCGGGGCGGATGACGTTGTCGTCGGACATGCGGAACCCAGTCTCCGTTCGTACGCGGGTGCCGGTGCGGGCGGGGCTCAGGCCGGCCCGGTCCGGGGGGCGGCGAGACCCGCCGTCGCGAGCACCGCGTCGGCCAGCACCTCCAGGCCGGCCCCGGCCCAGGCCGGCGTGATGCTCTCGGCCTCGTTGTGGCTGATCCCGCCGTGGCAGGGGCAGAACACCAGGGCCGCCGGCACCGCACGGGCGCAGTAGACGGCGTCGTGGTAGATCGCGGTCGGCATCCGCGTCCAGGCATGGCCCCGCGCCTCCGCCGCCGCCTGGACGCGATCCACCAGAACCGGATCGAACGGGGTCGGGGGCGCCCGCCAGAACTCCGAGACCTGGATCGTGAGGCCGCGCCCGGCCGCCAGCGCGTCGGCCCGGGCGCGGATCCGCGTCCCCATCGCCTCCAGCTGCGCGGTGTCGCCGTGGCGGGTGTCGAGGCTGAACCAGACCCGGCCGGGCGTGATGTTGCGGCTCGCCGGCTCCGCCTTCAGCACGCCGACGGTGGCGCGCCCGCGCTCGCCCCCCTCGCCGACCGCCGTCTCGGCGATGTCCTCCAGCGAGGCGATCAGCGCCGCCGCGGCCATCATCGCGTCCCGCCGGCCCGCCATGGGGCTGCCGGCATGGGCCTCCTCGCCCAGCACGGTGATCTCGTACCAGATCTGGGCGAGCGCCCGGTCGACCACCCCGATGGTGAGGCCGGCCTCCTCCAGGCGCTTGCCCTGCTCGATGTGGAGCTCGAAATAGGCGCCGATCTCCCGCAGGGCGGCCGGATCCGCCGTGCCCTGCCAGCCGATGCGCCGCAGCGCGTCGCCGAAGACGTGGCCCGCGAGGTCGCGGGTCGCCAGGATGTCGGCCTCCGGGACGATGCCCATGGCGACGCCGCTGCCGCTCATCGGCGGGGCGAAGCGCGCGCCCTCCTCGTTGCACCAGTTGATCAGCAGGAGCGGCGCCTCGGTCTCGATCCCGGTCTCGTGCAGGGCGCGCATGATCTCGAGCCCGGCCAGCACGCCGAGGGGTCCGTCGAACTTGCCCCCGGTGGGCTGGGTGTCGAGATGGCTGCCGATGGCCACGGGCTTGCGGCTCGGATCGCGCCCGGGGCGGCGGAAGATCATGGTGCCGACCCGGTCCACGGTGAGCGTCAGCCCCGCCGCCTCGCCCCAGCGTTGGAACAGGGCGCGGCCCTCGGCGTCGCGGTCAGTCAGGGCCTGCCGGTCGTTGCCGCCGTTGGGGAGCGCGCCGATCCGGGCGAGGTCCATCAGGCTGTCCCAAAGCCGGACCTGCGAGAGCGGGAGGTTGATGCGGTCCACCGTGCGCTCCATGGTGCCTCTGCCGAATGCCGACCGGACGGTGCAGGTTACGGCGCACCGGCAACCCGCACCAGGGTCGGGCGACGCGCGTTCCGGCGGCCGGGCAGCGGCCGTCCCGGAGCCCGGGCGGGGTGCGAA
>NZ_BACT01000267.1:0-8209 GCF_000333255.1 Methylobacterium sp. B1
GGCACGCTGCACGGTCCGGGAGCGCTCGACCGCCTCGTCGCGGCACTTGTCGACATGGGCGGCGCGGTTGACCACCTGCAGGTTCGGCGCCCCCCAATAGCCGAGCAGCACCGGCCAGGGCGCGTCGCGGTGTTCCCGCCAGACCCGGTAGAGCGGCAGGGTGTGGTCGACCTCGGCCGTCTTCAGCAGGCGCTTGCCGGTGGTGGTGCAGCGATGCCGCTGGCGGAGCTTCAGCGCCCGGACCTGGGCATGCGGCGCGATCCAGAACTTCCAGGCCGCGACACAGGCCGCGTGCCAGCCGGCATTGGTGTTGGGGGCGCCGCGCGCCCAGAGATCCCGGTGCCAGCCGAACCGGTAGACCGGCTGACCGCAAATGCAGCAGGCGCCCCGGCCGCGGGCGAAGGCCGGATCGCGGTAGGGTGCCGGCGGCATGCGGAAGCTTCCGGCCCGGCCCTCGGCCCCGAGCTGCCAGGTCCAGCCCTCCGGCGTCCCGGAGCGGGCCGCCAGCGCCCGGGCCAGCCGGTCGGCGCGGAGGATGTGGTTGCGCCAGTAGCTCTCGACGGCGAGCCGCGGTGTCGGCGGGATCAGCGGGCGCGCCAAGGCGTGCTGAAGGACCGGTGCCGGGAAGACCGACGGCAGGGCCCGTTCCAGCCGCGCCCGGGCCTGCTCGTTGCGGAGGGTGCGCCAGCTCGATGTGGTCATGGTGGACCGGTGGTAACCCGGCCGGCGACGCGCCGCGACGGCGCCGCTGCAACAGCGGGCGGCCCCCGCACGCCCGACCTTCAGGGTTAAGAAAATGTTTCCCGTGAAACATCGCGCGGCTCGTCAGAAGCAGCATGGCCGCTCCGGTCCGGCTCAGAGATCCACCCCCATCGACAGGAGGTAGGTGCGCGGCGCGCCCTGAAAGAAGGTGCCGAACGACGCGACCCCGGTCCAGTACCGCGCATCGGTCACGTTGAGGACGCTGGCCCGGAAGGTCGTCGGCCGCTCGGCGACGAGGGTCGTGTAGCGCAGGCCAAGGTCGAGGCGGGCCCAGGCCGGCAGGGCCTGGGTGTTCGCGAGGTCGACGAACTGCCGCCCGGTGGAGATGACGGCGCCGTTGAGCGTCAGGCCGGGCAGCCCGGGCAGGTCCCACTCGGCGCCCAGGCTCGCCTGGACCTCAGGCACGCCGATCGGCCGGTGCCCGCGATTGGCGGCGAGCGCCGTCCGGACGAGGCGTCCGTCCAGCAGGGTCACGCCGCCGACCACGCGCACCTGCGGCGTGATCTCGCCAAACAGGCTCAGTTCGAGGCCGCCGACGCGCTGCTCGCCGGTCGCCGCGAAGCGCCCCTGCGGGCCGAGCTCGCCCGCGGGCTTCGTGATCCGGAAGGCGCCAAGCGTGGCGCCGAACCGGCCGAGATCGAGCTTCACACCCGCCTCGACCTGTCGGGCCACGTAGGGAGCGAGGATCGTGCCGGAATTGGTCGCCACCGCCGGAGCCACGTCGCCGCGGCTCAGGCCCTCGATGTAGTTGCCGTAGAGCGAGACCGAGTCCCAGGGCCGCACCACGAGACCGACCATCGGGGTCGTGGCGCTCTTGTCGTACGACGAGGCCAGCGTGCCGACATTCGACAGGTAATTGTGCGCCTCCACGCGCTGGCGGCGCACACCCAGGGTCAGCAGGACGCGCTCGTCGAGGGCCGACAGCGTGTCGGCCACCGCGATCCCCGACAGGGTGCTGTCGGACAGGCGGGGCCGGCCGATGCCGTAGATCGGCGCGATGTACGGGACGAGGGCCGGCACGTAGAGGTTCGACAGGTAGGCGCCCCGGCCGGGCGAGAACCGCCGTCCCGTCGCCTCGTCGTACACGGAGCCCTGAAGCGTGAGGGCGTGGCGGATGAATCCGGTCTCGAACCGGGCCCGGACGCCGGCGTCGTAGGTGAGCCGGTCGACGCCGAGGGCGTAGAATTGCGGCGTGCTGGTCGTGTCGCCGCGGCCGTTGAGGATCGTCGGTGCCGATTGGAAGTACCGCTCCACTCCGGTCTGCCCGCCGCCGACATCCGCGAACAGCGTGACCTGATCGGTCAGGTCGTACTCGGTGCGCAGCAGGCCGCCGCGATCGTCGACGTCCGAGTATTCCCAGGGCTGGGTCAGGTTCAGGCGACCGTCGGGCGCCCGCGGTACGGGCACGCCGGCCCGCAGGAGGAACGGGCGCAGCGGCGCGTTGAAGCGGTCCGTCTGCGCCAGCAGGTAGAGCCACGCGCGGAACCCGTCACCCTGTTAGTCGAGGGCCAGGGCCCCGACGCCGGTCGTCTCAGTCTGGCGGTCGAAGGGCGTGGCGCCCCCGTGCAGGCTGCCGACGACGCGGGCGCCCCATTCCCGTCCCGGCCCCCAGCGGCGGGCGACGTCGACCTGGCTGCCGCCCCAGGCGGTCGAGCCGTAATCCAGGGTGACGCGGGTCAGGTCCGCGCCGGCGCGCTTCGGGACGATATTGACCACGCCGCCGACCGCGCCGTTCGGCGACACCCCCGTGAGGGCGGCGGACGGCCCCTTTAGGACCTCGATGCGCTCCACGTAGTCGGTGAAGATGCGGAAGCTCGGGGCAATGCCGTAGAGCCCGTCGAAGGCGACCTCGCCGCTGGTGTTCTCGTTGGACGGGAAGCCCCGGATGGAGAAGGAGTCGAACGGCGCCCCCGTGGTCTGGGTGGCGCGCACCGACGGGTCGAGGACCAGGGTCTCGGACACCGTCCGCGCCTGCCGGTCCCGGATGAGCGTGTCGGTGTAGCTGGCGATGCTGAAGGGCGCCTTCTGGATCTCGGTATCGCCCAGCAGGCCGAGGCGACCGCCCCGCGCCACCTGACCGCCGGCATAGGCCGGGACCGGTCCGCGCGGCGCGGCCGCGCTCGCGACCGAGATTTCGTCGAGCTGGACCTCCCGGCCGGCCCCGGCCTCCTCCGCGCGGGCCGCGTGCAGCCCGGAACCGACGAAGCCCAGCAGGACAGCCATCGGGAGAACCGGCCGGGCCGCGCGCCGCCGGCGCCGGTTCCGCGCGGAAACCGACACCGAGAAATCTTGAGACCGCATTGTCGTGACGAAAGCTCCGAATCACGGAGCAAGGCAGCAAATATCTCTACGTGTGTCAAAAATACATTTGGATTAATTATAATTATATTCAGCGCACGCAGGGTCGATCTACGTGATCGATATTGAGTGCGTTCTATACTGAATTCCATTGCCGAACGACATCATTATCAGTGCCTCACTCATCATCGCACGGTCGAGCCGGCGATTTCGCGGAAGGCCGGGCCAGAGCTCGGCCGAGGCGCGCGGCCGGGATCGTCGGGCCGGGCGGGGCGTGCGGGGCCCGACACGACCGCGATCGGGTGTGGATCGCGCGCGTCCGATCGGGTTGCCGCGGCGGAGACCGGGGCGCCCGGTTGCCAGGGTTGCCCACCCCGCCTAGACGGGCCCGGCGCGAAACGTGCCTGTCACCCCTCCTCTAGTGCAGAGGTTTTCCCGTGATCACCGGTCCGTGCCTCATCGTCCAGCCGATCCACGCGGCGGGCCTCGACCGGCTGCGGGCGGCCGGATTGGAGCCGCGTCCGGCGAGCGGCACGGATCCCGAGACCCTGGCCCGCGAGGCCGCCCCGTGCGTCGCCGTCATCACCCGCAACACCGGCTTCCCGGCCCGCGCCATCGCGGCGGCCCCGGCCCTGCGGGTGATCGGCGTGCACGGCACCGGCACCGACCACGTCGCCACCGCCGAGGCGACCGAGGCCGGGATCGTGGTGGTCAACACGCCCGGCGCCAACGCCGTCTCGGTGGCCGAGCAGACGCTGGCGCTGATCTTCGCCCTGGCCAAGGCCCTGCCGGAGGCCGACCGCTCGGTCCGGCGCGGGGACGACAGCTTCAAGTTCACCGCCCGCCTGATCGAGCTGGCCGGCCTGACGCTGGGCCTCGTCGGCTTCGGGGCGATCGGGCAGGCGACGGCCCGGCTCGGCACGGCCCTCGGCCTGCGGGTGCTGACCTACGGCCCGAGCCGGCCGGACGCCGACTTCGCCAATGCCGGCGCCCTGCGGGCTCCTTCGGTGGACGCGCTCCTCGCGGAGGCCGACATCGTCTCCCTGCACGTGCCCCTGACCCCTGCCACCCGCGGCCTGATCGGCCGGGACCAGCTCGCCCGGATGAAGCGGGACGCCTTCCTGATCAACACCAGCCGCGGTGGTCTGATCGACGAGGCGGCCCTGGTGGAGGCGCTGGAATCCGGCACGATCGCGGGCGCCGGGCTGGACGTCTTCGCGCAGGAGCCCCTGCCGGCCGACCACCCCCTCGCCCGTCAGGCGCGGGCGATCCTGACGCCCCATGTCGGCGGTTCCACCGGGTCGGCCCTGATCCGCACCGCCGAAACCGCCGCCGGCCGCGTGGTCGACGTGCTGGCAGGCCGGCGGCCGGGCGGACTGGTCAATCCGGATGTCTGGGCGCGGCGGCGCGCCCTGTGATACCCTGAGACGGGTTGCCGCCGCGGGCCGCGCGACCGATCTCCGACCGGCACCTCAGGATGAGGGCGCGGGTGGGAAGGCCGCGGTCCAACGGCTCCGACCGCGCCCGGATCACGCCCTTTCGTCCGCACCACGACCGCCCGCCGCGCACGTTGTCATGCAATCGTCGCAGACGGGCCGGAAAGCCACGCGCTGCATCCGAGGCCAGAGAGGGCTCCATGGACTTCCACCGTCGCTTCACGGTCCTGATGTGCGCCCCCGCCTTCGATCCGGACGATCTCGAAGGCGCGCGCGTCAATCAGATCGTGGCAGCCGTGGAGCAGCGCGGCTTCGAGGTGGTGCGCGCCCGGCGGGTCGAGGACGCGGCCATCGCGGTGCAGACCGACGCCGCGGTGGGCTGCCTCGTGGTCGATTGGGGCAAGCGCGGCCTCGACGGCAAGGCCGCCGCCCTCATCGACATGATGCGCAAGCGCGGCCTGGAGATGCCGATCGTCATCATGGTCCGCCGCAAGCGGCTGGAGGACATCCCGGTCGAACTGCTCGATTTCATCGACGGCTACATCTTCCTGGCGGAGGAGACGCCGGAATTCATCGCCCGCGGCCTCGTCAGCCGGGTCACGCAATACGCCCAGACCCTCAAGACGCCGTTCTTCGGCGCGCTCGTCGACTACGCCGAGAAGGGCAACCAGCTCTGGACCTGTCCGGGCCACAACGGCGGCATCTTCTACAACCGGTCGCCGATCGGCCGGATCTTCGTGGAGCACCTGGGGGAAGCGATCTTCCGCGACGACCTCGACAACTCGGTCCTCGACCTCGGCGACCTGCTGACCCACGAGGGCCCGGCGCTGAAGGCCCAGAAGGAGGCCGCCAAGATCTTCGGGGCCGAGAAGACCTACTTCGTCCTCAACGGCACCTCGGCCTCCAACAAGATCGTCCTGTCCTCGCTGATCGCGGAGGACGACCTCGTCCTGTTCGACCGCAACAACCACAAGGCGGCGCATCACGGCGCCCTGTTCCTGGGCGGCGGCATCCCGATCTTTCTGGAAACGGACCGGAACGCCTACGGCCTGATCGGCCCCATGTATCATGAGGCCCTCGACGAGACCCGGATCCGGGAGAAGATCCGCCGGAACCCGCTGGTGACCGATCCCGAGGCGTGGCGCCGGGAGCGGCCGTTCCGCGTCGCGGTGATCGAGCAGTGCACCTACGACGGCACGATCTACGACGCCCAGGAGATCCTGGAGAAGATCGGCCACCTCTGCGACTACATCCTGTTCGACGAGGCCTGGGCGGGCTTCATGAAGTTCCACCCGCTCTACGCCCGCCGCTTCGCCATGGGGCTGACCGGCCTCGACGAGACCTCGCCCGGCATCGTCGCCACGCAATCGACCCACAAGCAGCTCGCGAGCTTCTCCCAGGCCTCGCAGATCCACACCCGCGACGGGCATATCCGCGGCCAGACCCGGCGGGTCGAGCACAAGCGGCTCAACGAGAGCTTCCTCGTCCACGCCTCCACGTCGCCCTTCTACCCGCTCTTTGCCTCCCTCGATGTCGGCGCCCAGATGATGAAGGGCCGCTCGGGCATGATCCTGTGGGACGACACGATCCGGCTCGGGATCGAGTGGCGCAAGAAGGTCCGGGCGATCCGGCGGGAATTCGAGGAGAACGAACGCGATCCCGCAAGGCGCTGGTTCTTCGACCCCTTCGTGCCGGACGTGACGGTGAATGCCGACGGGGCCGAGGTGCCGTGGGAGAGCGTGCCGACCGACGAGCTCGCCGCCACGCCGCGCCACTGGGAGCTGAAGCCGGGCGCGCGCTGGCACGGCTTCACCCACGTGGCGCCGGGCTACGCGATCACCGACCCGAACAAGCTCACCGTGCTCACCCCCGGCTTCGACCGGCACACGGGGGCCTACGCCCAGCACGGCGTGCCGGCGCCGATCGTGGCGCAATACCTGCGTGAGAACCGGATCGTCGCCGAGAAGAACGACCTGAACTCGCTGCTCTTCCTGCTGACCCCGGGGGTCGAATCCTCCAAGGCCGGCACGCTGATCTCGGGCCTCGTCGCCTTCAAGCGGCTCCACGACGACAACGTCCCGCTGGAGGAGGCCATGCCGGAATTCGTCAACCGCCGGCCGAACCGCTACCGCGGCGTGCGCCTGCGCGACCTCTGCGCCGAATTCCACGCCTTCCACCGGGAGGCCGGCACCTCCACGCTCCAGCGGCGCCAGTTCGCCCCGGAGCACCTGCCCGAGATGGTGATGCCGCCCAAGAAGGCCGCCCAGCTGCTGACCCGCAACAAGGTCGATTACGTGCCGATCGCCGAGGCCGAGGGGCGGATCGCCACCACGCTGATGCTGGTCTATCCCCCGGGCATCGGCACGGTGCTGCCGGGCGAGCGCCTGGACGACCGGGCCAAGCCCATGCTCGACTATTTCAAGATGTTCGAGGCCTCCGCCAACCTGTTCCCGGGCTTCGAGGCCGAGATCCAGGGCGTCTACCGCGAGGTCGATCCGGACGGGCGGATCCGCTTCCACACCTACGTGGCACGCGAGGGGGCCTGATGGAGATCGAGGTCGAGACGCCCGGCCTGGTCCCGGCCCGCACCTGCCCCGACATCGTCATCCGCGCCTCCTCGGATGCGGATGTCGAGGCGATGGTGGCGATCTACGAGCACCACATCAGCAGGGGCGTGAGCGATGTCGGCGTCGCCGAGGAGGACCGTCTGCTTCCCGACGACCTGAAGCGGCGGCGCAAGACCATGCGCAAGAAGCGCCTGCCCCACCTCGTGGCCGACCGGGACGGCGCGGTGGCGGGCTACGCCTACGCGGTGCCGTTCCGGAAACGCCCGGCCTACCGCTACACGCTGAAGCACTCGATCTACGTGCATCCCGACCACCTGCATGCCGGGATCGGCCGCCGGCTGCTGCCGGCCCTGATCGAAGCCTGCGCGGCCGGCGGCTACCGCCAGATGATCGGCTACATCGACGCCGAGAACGCGGCGTCCCTGCGGCTCCACGAGGCCTGCGGGTTCGAGCGGGTCGGCTACCTGCGGGCGGTGGGCTTCAAGTACGGCCACTGGTCGGACAGCGTCATGGTCCAGCGGGCGCTGGGCACCGGGTCGGAGGACCGGCCGGGGTAGCGGGCCGGGACGGGGCGGCGTCCGACGCCCGGCCGCCGTCATTGCGAGCGCAGCGAAGCAATCCAGGAGCGCCACACTTACGGAGGGCGCGCTACCCTGGGTCGCTTCGCTGCGCTCGCGATGACGGAGCGCGTGACACCCGCCGAAGGAGTCGACCGGGGCCGGGATCAGTGGCCGGAGGCCGGCTGCGCCGTCGCGACGATGTCGACCTCGACGCCGACATCGAGCGCCACCCATTGGCCCGAGGCCCAGGCCCCCTGGCCGACGCCGAACTCGGTGCGGACGAGGCCGACGCGCCCCACGGCATGCGCCGCGCCGCCGTCGAAGGTCAGGTGGAACGGCAGCGTCACCGGCCGGCTCGTGCCGCGGATCGTCAGCGTCCCCACCGCCGCGTAGTCGCCCTGCCCCTTGTCGACGAAGCGGGTCGCCTCGAAGCGCGCCTGGCTCGCCGCCTTGACGTCGAACCAGTCCTTCTGCGGCATGGCCTCGTCGCGCTGGACGTCCCCGGTTCGCGCGCTGGCAAGGTCGACCAGCACGAGCGCGTGCCCCGCCTCGGGCTTGCGGGGTCGAAATCACGCTGGCCGTGAAC
>NZ_BACT01000266.1:0-951 GCF_000333255.1 Methylobacterium sp. B1
GAGTCTGATACGTTCTGCATAAAGAACGCCCGTTCGCTCCGGTTGGACGGTGCGGACGATCTCTGCGTGGAGGACGAGGCGATGTCAGAGGGATTTGCGGCCCGTACCGTTGCGGCGGCCAACGGCGTGGCCCAGGACGCGGCCTTCGGCGCGGTGATCGCGCCGATCCACCTGTCGACGACCTTCAAGTTCCCGGCCTTCGAGCAGGCCGGACCCTATGACTACTCGCGTCTCGGCAACCCCACGCGGGACGCCCTCGCCGACACGATCGCCAAGCTCGAGGGCGGCGCCCGCGCCGTCATGGTGGCGAGCGGCATGGCGGCCCTCGATCTCGCGCTGTCGAGCCTGCGGCCGGGCGATCTCCTGGTCGCGCCGCACGATTGCTACGGCGGGACTCACCGGCTGTTGAGCTTCCGCGCCGCCCGCGGGCATTACCGCGTGGCCTTCGTCGACCAGACCGATCCGGACGCGCGGGCGGCGGCCCTGGCCGAGGGGCCGAAGGTCGTGCTGATCGAAACGCCCAGCAACCCACTGATGCGCGTGGTGGATATCCGACGCATCACCGCGGACGCGAAGGCGGCCGGCGCGCTGGCCGTGGTGGACAACACCTTCCTGTCGCCCGCCTTGCAGCAGCCGATCGCCCTCGGGGCGGATCTGGTCGTCCATTCCACCACCAAGTTCCTGAACGGCCATTCCGACGTCATCGGCGGGGTCGTGGTCGCCGCCGACAAGGCCGTTGGGGAGGAACTCGCCGCCTGGGCGAACACGATCGGGGTCACGGGCTCGCCCCTCGACGCTTATCTGACGCTCCGGGGCCTGCGCACCCTGTTCGTGCGGGTGGAGCAGCAGCAGCGCAACGCCGCCGTCCTGGCGGCCTTCCTGGAGGCGCATCCGGCGGTGGCTCGCGTGCATTACCCGGGACCGGCCACCGATCCGGGACACGCCCTGGCG
>NZ_BACT01000265.1:0-4398 GCF_000333255.1 Methylobacterium sp. B1
GTCGTGGTCACTGAGAGGCCCGCCCGGGAGTCTTCCGGGCTCAAGATTTTGAAAGCGTAACCATTCGTTGCACGCGCGGCTGACCTGTGGCACTAACAGATGTCACGTCTGGATCTTCGCGGCGCAATGTTGCACCTGTCAGTTGTGATTGGCGCCCCGGATCCGGGCGAGCAAGCCTGCCAACATTTAAGAACATCCGGACTACCAACGATGGCGAACCCAACCCCCAAGCCGAAGCAGACGACAGCCATTGATCACGGGGTCGGCAGCCGCATCGCGTTCCTTCGGGCCGCTAACGGATTGAGCCAATCGGCCCTGGCCAGTGCATTGGGTGTCAGCTTCCAGCAGGTCCAGAAGTACGAGACTGGCAAGAACCGGGTCGGAGCCGGCCGTCTGCAGGCAATCGCAGAGCGACTCGGCGTCCCGGTCTCAAGCTTCTTCGAGCCCGAGCCCGAGGCTTCGACGGAGAATGGCCCGGCGCTGCTTCGTGTGGCCGGCGCCGTCGAGATCCTGCGGGCCTACAATCAGATCGCCGACGATCAGATGCGCCGCGACGTGCTCTCGCTGGTGAAATCCGCCGCGCGGATCTCCCAGCTGCGATCGGCGGACGAAGCGGCGCCTCAGTCTCCCACCGCAACGCGCAACGCGTGAGATCGGGCCGGCGCGGCGCTCCAGCCCAGCGCCGCGTGAGATCTGCCGGGGATGGATCATGGCCGAACGACCGACGACCGTGACCAATCTGCTGGCCGATCTGCCGCTCGGCGCAGCCGATGAGGTCGTGTCGGTCTTGGTGGCCAGCCCGGGTCTCCGGGTGGAGCGCATCGTCTCGACCGGGCAAGCGAGTCCGCCGGGCTTCTACTACGATCAGCCGCACGCCGAGTGGGTCGCCGTCCTGACGGGCGCGGCCGACCTCCTGTTCGCCGACGAGTCGGCCCCGCGTCGCCTCGTCGCTGGCGATGCCCTGATGATCGCTCCGCACCGTCGGCACCGGGTCCACTGGACCGAGTCTCCCACCGTCTGGCTGGCTATCCATTTCGGCCCTGAGCTGACGGTTTCCGAAGAGGAAATGGTCGAAGCTCCCTAGAGGGGCTCAGGCGTTAAATCGTGCGATCGCCACCGCCGTGTCGCCGTAGACGCGTCGTTCCACCGATTCGAAGCCCGCGGGCCAGACCAGTTGGACGGCTGCGGCCTCCTCGACCACGACAAGAGCCCCAGGGGCGAGCCATCCGCCCGCGGCAGCGCTCTCGAGGGCGCGCGGCGCCAGATCTTTGCCGTAGGGGGGATCGCAGAAGACGAGCGAGAAAGGGCCCGCCGAGGCGGCAGGCCCAAGCCGGGTCGCATCCCGACGGAACAGGCGCGTCACGCCTTCGGCCCCGAGCGCCTCGATATTGGTGCGGATCACCGCGCGGGCTTCGGCGCCCTCATCGACGAGCAACGCGTAGGCGGCACCCCGCGACAGGGCCTCGAATCCGAGAGCGCCCGTCCCGGCAAACAGGTCGAGAACCTGAGCACCCTCGACAGCCTGCTCGTAGGCATGGGTCAGCACGTTGAACAGCGATTCCCGGAGTCGATCCGAAGTCGGCCGGATCGCTTCGGTGCGCGGCGTGGCGAGCCTGCGGCCCCGCCAAGCGCCACCGACGATCCTCATCGCGTCCCGCGTGGCGGTCGGCCACCGCCGGGCTTGGCTCCGCCGCGCGGGGCACCGGGACGACCACCCGGTCGCCCGCCGCCCTTGCCGGGCGCGCCGCCAGAGAAGCCGCCCGGCTTGCCGCCGGGACGGGATCCACCGGGACGTGCGCCTCCCGGCTTCGGGCCTCCGAAGGCCGGCTTGCCGCCACCGGCGGCGGGTTTCCGGGGCGGGAACGAACCGGCCTTTCGGGCCGCTCCGTCGGCCGGCTTGGCGTCGAATGCGCGTTCGCGCCGATCGCCAGCCTTGCCGTCGCGGCGATCCTCGAAGCGCGTATCCCCGCGCGGCCGGTCGTCTCGCCCTGTCTCCCGGCGCTTCCACTCGCCGGTGCCGCGTTCGCCGCGTGGGCCGGCATTGCGCTCCGGCCGTTCCTGTCCGGCCTTGTCGGCAAAGCGGCGCCGCGGCTTCTCGACGGGCGCTGGCTCCGCAGGCGTCGCCGTCAGGCGCTCGACGACGACGCGGCGCTCGCCGGTGCGGATCGAGCCGACACGTTCGCGACCCCGCTCGGCCGCGGCGGCCTGCGCCGCACGAGGGTCCGCACCGCGGCGGGGGATGCGCGTCCCCCGCGGCTTCGTCGCGTCCTCGTCGCGCCACGCGGAGTTGCGGGGTCCGGGTCCGGTACCGCCCGTCGAGACCCGAGGCGTCGGTGCCGGACGCGCAGCATTGCGCCGGGATGGAGCTTGTTGTGCAGCCCGAGCTTCCCGGTCGGACTGTCGCGATTCGCCGAAGGGCGCGATCGGTTCCCGGACCGGGCTGTCGAAATCCACGCCCGCCTGTTCGGCGAGGCTCTTGCCGAGCTGGTCCTTCAGCACGCGCGTGCGCACCTCTTCCACCAGCCCGACCTCCAGATCGCCCAGCTGGAACGGGCCGAAGGACAGCCGGATCAGCCGGTTCACCGAGAGGCCGAGATGCTCAAGGATACGCTTGACCTCGCGGTTCTTGCCTTCGCGAAGGCCGAGCGTCAGCCAGACGTTGTCGCCCTGGACGCGGTCGAGGGTGGCCTCCACCGGGCCGTATTCCATGCCATCGATGGTCACGCCCTTGGCCAGCCTGTCGAGCTGCGCCTGATCGGTGTCGCCGTGCGCACGGACCCGGTACCGGCGCAGCCAGCCCGTGTCGGGATGCGCGATCACCTTGGCCAAGCCGCCGTCGTTGGTCAGGAGCAGGAGACCCTCGGTGTTGATGTCGAGGCGTCCCACCGCGACGACCCGCGGCAGTTCTTCGGGCAGCGCCTCGAAGACGGTCTGGCGACCCTCGGGATCGCGGGCCGTGGTCACCACCCCCCGAGGCTTGTGGAAGATCCACAGTCGGCTCCGCTCGCGCGACGGCATCGGTTCGCCGTCGATCAGGATGCGGTCGTTCTCGGTGACGTTGCGGGCGGGGGAGGTCAGCGTCTCGCCGTTGACGCTGACGCGACCGGCGAGAATCATCGCTTCAGCATCCCGCCGTGAGGCGATGCCGGCCCGTGCCATAGCCTTGGCGATACGCTCGCCGGGCGGCGTCTCGATAGCGCCTTCGTCCTCGGTCGGGGTCGCCGGCAGCGGCTGCGCAGTCTTGGCACCCGTCTTCGCCTTGGCTGTCGGCTTCCTCGGAGCGTCAGGGGCGTCCGCGGCACTGCCCGCATCGGTCGGCGGGGTCCAGCCCTGGCCCTGGTTTGACTCGGGGGCCGGGCGGGGAGCGCCCGCCTCGGGCTTATCGTCGTTCGGCAGATCGGTCATGCCTGCCGCTTATCAGAGCCACACTCTACAGGCGAGACGGCACGTGCGGTTGAGCCGAGGCTGAAACGACGAAGGCGGCCCATCGGGACCGCCTCGAAGATTGATGCGCGAGTGTGCCGTCAGATCCGGGGTGAGCGACCGCGCATCACGCCGAACACGGCGGAGATCAGGAACAGGGCGATCGCCACGAAGAAGACGATCTTGGCAGCTTCCATGGCCGTTCCGGCGATGCCGCCGAAGCCGAGGAGCGCCGCCACGAGAGCGACGACGAGAAATGTGACAGCCCAGCCGATCATGGCATCCTCGCTTAGTCCGGTTCAGTTCAAGACTGGAACCCGCGCGAGGCGGGTTCCGTTCCGGTTGTGCTTGACGTTCAGAGCTTGTCGGTGGCCGACTTCACCGCGCTCTTCGCGTCGCCGACCGTAGCCTGCGCCTTGCCCTTGAGTTCCTGAGCCGCGCCCTCAGCCTTGAGCTTGTCGTTGTTGGTCACATCGCCGATGCCCTGCTTGGCCTTTCCAAGAGCCTCGTTGGCGACGCCCTTGATCTTGTCGGTGGTGCTGCTCATGGCGTTGTCCTCTTGTTCGATCTGCGGCGATGCCGCACTGGATCATCGACCTCGTGGTCGCGTCGGTCCTGATGGCCGTCGGCATGATGATGGTCCCACCGGCGACGGTCGCCCTGCCGTTCAAGCTGATCTTCTTCGTGCTGGTCGACGGCTGGACCCTGGTCGCCGGCTCGCTGGTCCAGAGCTACGGCGGATGACGGCAGCCGCGACCGGCCGTCGACGATCCGGGCAAATCCGGACGGCCTCCGCGGCGACACCGCAGGATCGCGCGATGGCGGGGATCGGTGCGCGGAGTCGCCTGACGGGCCGCGCGGCATCGGCCTAGACGCGGCCGGCCTGCGGCCTCTGCCGGGCGATCCCGGTCGACGTGCCGGCGCCCTGCTAGCCGCAAAGGATCTCGCGCCGCTCGGCCTTCCGTTCGGGCGTGC
>NZ_BACT01000264.1:0-8223 GCF_000333255.1 Methylobacterium sp. B1
GACGCTCGTCCAGGCCTTCGGGGTGAACGTGCCGCTGTTCCTGACGCTGACCTACGGTTTCGGCGTCGCGCTCGCAGCTTTCGCCGGGGTGCTCGCCGCGCCGATCTACTCGGGTGAACCCCAACATGGGCGCCGACATCATCATCGTGGTCTTCGCCGTGGTGGTGATCGGCGGCATGGGCTCGATCATCGGGTCGGTGATCACGGGCTTCGCCCTGGGCCTCGTCGAGGGGCTGACCAAGGTGTTCTATCCGGAGGCGTCGGCCACCGTGATCTTCGTGATCATGGTGCTGGTGCTGCTCGTCAAACCCGCCGGCCTGTTCGGGCGCACGGCCTGACCGCGAACTGAGGCTCGACACCCATGGCCGACACCGCCGCCCTCGAGGCCGCCCCGATCGCCGCCGCGCTCCCGACGAGCCGGGACGACAAGGCGCTCCATCGCCTGATCTTCATCGGCATCGCGCTGCTGCTGATCGTAGCGCCGCTCGTCCTGTACCCCGTCTATCTGATGAAGGTGCTGTGCTTCGCGCTGTTCGCGCTCGCCTTCAACCTGCTGCTCGGCTACGGCGGCCTGCTGTCCTTCGGCCATGCCGCCTATTTCGGCATGGCGAGCTACCTCTGCGCCTACACGGCCAAGCAGCTCGGCTTCACGCCGGAACTGGCAATCCTCAGCGGCACGGTGACGGCGGCCCTGCTGGGTCTGATCTTCGGCGCCTTGGCGATCCGCCGGCAGGGCATCTACTTCTCGATGATCACCCTGGCGCTCGCCCAGATGGTGTTCTTCTTCTCCCTGCAGGCGAAGTTCACCGGCGGCGAGGACGGCATCCAGGCGGTGCCCCGCGGAAACCTGTTCGGCGCGATCAGCCTCGCGGACGACCGGGCGATGTACGCCGTCGTCGCCGTGATCTTCATGGCGGGGATGCTGCTGATCTACCGGATCATCCACTCGCCCTTCGGGCAGGTGCTGAAGGCGATCCGCGACAACGAACCCCGGGCGATCTCCCTCGGCTACAGGGCGAGCCAGTACAAGCTCGCGGTCTTCGTCCTCTCCGCGACCCTCGCGGGACTCGCGGGCTCCACCAAGGCGATCGTCTTCCAGCTCGCCTCGCTCACCGACGTGCACTGGTCGATGTCCGGCGAGGTCGTGCTGATGACGCTCGTGGGCGGCATGGGCACGGTCTTCGGACCGATCGTGGGGGCCTTGGTGATCGTCACCATGGAGACCTACCTCGCGCAGTTCGGGGCCTGGGTGACGATCATCCAGGGCTGTGTGTTCGTGCTCTGCGTGCTGCTGTTCCGGGAGGGCATCATCGGGCTGATCGCCCGGGTAATCCGCCGGCCGTTGTAGCGCCCGCACCGTCACCGGAGACGGACTGACTAGGGTTCCGAAGATGCGGGCGCATGGCGTCGGGCTGCATCACGGCGAGCCGAAGATGCGCGGCTTCGCAGGCGGTCTGCGTTTCCGACGTCGCGCGGTGAGCATTCGTTAACCAAGACCGCCCACGCTGACGCCTTGACGCTGCCAGGGGGCGCTATGACTCAGGACCGGACGCTCAGCATCGACGATCCCGCCCTCGAGTGCCCGGTGGCACCGGACGTCGTCGGTCGTCTGATCAAGGCCGATCCTGAGGGCGCGGTCTTTCTCCTTGAGGGCATCCCGGAGGCGACCCGGGCGCGGCTCGCGGTCTGGCTCTACGGCCGCAGTCACACCCATGCGATCGGCGTTCGCGTTGCGTCGACCTGCGACGGTGCCACCCTGCGGCGGACGGCAGGCGTCGTCGGCAACGCATTGTTCGACCTGTCGCGCCGGCCCCAGGTGGCGACAAGCCAGGGGACGCGCAGCGGCGGCGGCCGGATTTCTCTGGGCGGATCGCTGCGCCGCGCCTGATTCCCAGTCCGCACTGCGCAGCGTGATTGGATCACCGCGGCGCAGGGACTATTCTCCGTGGCGATGTCCACCGCCCTGAACGCGCCGTCCGTCCGTCGCCTCGACCCCGTGCTCGTCGATCGCATCGCGGCCGGCGAAGTCGTTGAGCGTCCGGCCTCTGCCGTGAAGGAGCTGGTCGAGAATGCCATCGATGCCGGGGCCCGTGCCATCGAGGTTACCATCGAGGCCGGGGGACGGCGGCTGATCCGGGTCGTCGATGACGGCCGTGGCATGACGCCGGACGACCTTGACCTCGCGGTGGAGCGGCACGCCACCTCAAAGCTTCCGGGCGGCGACCTCACGGCGATCGCCACCCTCGGGTTCCGCGGCGAAGCGCTGCCGTCGATCGGCGCGGTGTCGCGGCTCGCCATCGTCACCCGGACCCCGGATGCCGAGGCCGGGGCCAGCCTGACGGTCGAGGCGGGGCTGAAGGGTCAGGTCCGTCCGGCACCGGCGCAGCGTGGGACCCGGATCGAAGTGACCGAGTTGTTCGCCGCGACACCGGCACGGCTCAAGTTCCTGAAATCGGACCGGGCGGAGAACACCGCCGTCGCCGAAACGCTGCGCCGGCTTGCCGCGACGCAGCCCGGGATCCGCTTCACCCTTCGCGCCGATGCCGGGCAGCCGCTGGTCCTGCCCGCGGAGACCGGACCCGAGGCGGAGCTGCGCCGGCTCGCCGCTGTTCTGGGGCCCGACTTTTTCGCCAATGCGCTGCCGGTCTCCCTGGCCCGGGAGGGCTTTGCCGTGACCGGCCATGTCGGCCTGCCGACCTATCATCGCGGCGCGGCGACCCATATCCACCTTGCCGTCAACGGGCGCCCCGTGCGCGACCGGCTCCTGCTGGGCGCGATCCGCGGCGCCTACGCCGACACCCTGGCCTCCGACCGCCATCCGGTGCTCGGCCTTTCCATCGCGTGCGACCCGGACCGCGTCGACGTCAACGTCCACCCGGCCAAGACCGAGGTGCGCTTCCGTGAGCCGGGCCTCGTGCGGGCGCTGATCGTGAGCGCGATCCACGACGCCCTGCGCCGCGGCGGCGCCCGTTCGGCCACCACCGGCGCCGCGCGGACCCTCGACGCCCTGCGCCCCGCCGGTCCGCCGCTCGCGACCCATAGCGGCGCTGCCGCCCCGAGCCTGTTCCGACCGACGCGACCGGGCCTGTTTCCGGTGGGCACGCCGTCGGTCGCGGCACCGTCAGGCTACCGTCCGCAGACCGCGTGGCGGGCGCCGCAGCCTGTGCCGGCCGCGCCGGCGGGATTCGGCGAGGCTGCGCAGGCCGTGTTCGCGGGCCCGGATCCGGCCCCGGTGTCGGCGCCGCCCCAGGCCGATATCCGCGTGGCCGACGATGCGACGGAGACGCTGGATCATCCCCTCGGCGCGGCCCGGGCACAGATCCACGAAACCTACATCCTCGCCCAGACCCGCGACGGCCTCGTCATCGTCGATCAGCACGCCGCGCACGAGCGGCTCGTCTACGAGCGGATGAAGGCCGAGCGGGAAACGGGCGGCATCGCCCGCCAGGGCTTGCTGATCCCCGATGTGGTCGAGATGAGCCCCGAGGAGGCCGACCGGCTGGTCGCCGCGGCGCCGGACCTCGAGCGGCTGGGTCTCGCCATCGAGGCCTTCGGACCGGGGGCGGTGCTCGTTCGCGAGGTGCCGGCCGCGCTGCTCGGCGCTTCGACTCGCGACCTCGTCACCGACATCCTCGACGCCCTGGAGGCCAGCGGCGACGAGGAGGGCGGCGTCCCGGCTGCGGAGGGCGGCCCGCTCGGCCGGCGCCTCGACGCGGTCCTGTCGCGCATGAGCTGTCACGGCTCGATCCGCGCCGGGCGGCGGCTGCGACCGGAGGAGATGAACGCCCTCCTGCGCGAGATGGAAGCCACGCCCAATTCCGGGCAGTGCAACCATGGACGTCCCACCTCGATCGAGCTGAAGCTCGCCGATATCGAGCGGCTGTTTGGCCGCCGATGAGGTGAAGGCTTCGCCGGTCTGGCTGGCCTACCGGGCAGGGGCGGTCCAAAAGAACGGTCGATGCCTCGGCGCGAAGACCGGGGAGCCGGCGGCCGCGGATCGCCGGTGCATGCAGGGGAGGCGCAGAGCCATGACCGATATCCTCATCACCGGCCCGTGCCGCGACGCCGAACGCAAGCGGAGCGCGGCTCCGGCCGTCGCGTCGGTGCGCTGAGATGACGGGCCCATTCGATCTCGCCGGCCGTCACGTCCTCATCACCGGTGCCTCAAGCGGCCTCGGCCGTCACTTCGCCGGAACTCTCGCCCGCGCGGGAGCCCGCCTGTCGCTGGGGGCCCGCCGGGCCGATGCCCTCGCCGAAACCGTCACCCGCGTCGCGTCCGAAGGCGGAGAGGCCCATGCCGTCGTCATGGACGTCACCGACGCCGCGAGCGTCGAGCGGGCGCTCGATGCCGCTGAATCGCGGTTCGGACCCGTGGCGGTCCTGGTGAACAATGCCGGTGTGACGGCGACGAAACCGGCCCTCGATCTCGACGAGTCCGACTGGGACACCGTGCTTGACACGAACCTCAAGGGGGTTTGGCTCGTGGCTCAGGCAGCCGGGCGTCGCATGGTCCGACACGGCGCGGGCGGCAGCATCGTCAACATCGCCTCGATCCTCGGGCTGCGGGTGACCGGTGGACTGGCGCCCTACGCCGCCTCCAAGGCGGCCGTGGTGCAGCTCACCAAGAGTCTGGCACTCGAATGGGCGCGCCACGGGATTCGGGTGAACGCGCTCGCTCCGGGCTACATCAAGACCGAGCTGAATGACGCCTTCTTCGAATCCGACGCCGGCAAGGCGCTGATCAAGCGCGTGCCGCAGCGTCGGTTGGGCGAGGCGGCGGAACTCGATGGGCCGCTGCTGCTGCTCGCCTCGGATGCCGGCGCCTACATGACCGGCAGCGTCGTGGCGGTCGACGGGGGCCACCTCGTCTCCGGCCTCTAGGGGTTGCATGGTGACGTGATCCGTTCCGACGCGCCGGACGGGCGTGGCTCAGAGAGCCCGCGCCTGCTCGCGCAGGACGAACTTCTGGATCTTGCCCGTCGACGTCTTCGGCAACGGTCCGAACACGACGGTTTTCGGCACCTTGAAGCGCGCCATCCGCTCGCGACAGAAGGCGATCAACTCCTGGTCGGCGGGTTCCGTCGCGCCAGGCTTCAGCTCCAGGAAGGCGCATGGGCTCTCGCCCCAGGTCGGGTCCGGCTTGGCAACGACGGCGGCGAGCATCACCGCGGGGTGCCGCATCAGCACCTCCTCCACTTCCAGGCTGGAGATGTTCTCACCGCCCGAAATGATGATGTCCTTCGCCCGGTCCTTGATCTCCACCGACCCGTCCGGGTGCCAGACCGCGAGGTCCCCGGTCCGGTACCAGCCGCCCGCGAGCGCCTGCTCCGTCGCGTCCGGGTTGCCGAGATAGCCTTTCATCACCGTGTTGCCACGCAGCCGGATCTCGCCGACCGATACGCCGTCGCGCGGCACCGGCGCGTCGGTCGCCGGGTCGGCGACGCTTACGGCCTCCAGGGTCGCCAGCGGCACGCCTTGACGGGCCATGCGGGCGTATCGTTCGGTTTCGGGAAGGTCGGCCCAATCCGGCTGTGCCAGGCAGACCGTCGCGGGCCCGTAGCTCTCGGTGGCCCCGTAGAGATGCGTCACCTGGAAGCCCAGATCCTCCATGTTGCGGATGATCGTCGAGGAGGGCGCCGCGCCGCCGACCGCGCAGCGCACCGTTTGCGGGAACGGCACGCGGTCGTGGGCCGGCGCGTGGGCGATCATGGACAGGACGATCGGTGCACCGCACAGATGCGTCACCCGGTGCTCGGCGATCAGCCGGAAGATGGACGCCGGCTCGACCTTCCGGAGGCAGACCTGCGTGGCGCAGGCGGCAACGCTGGCCCAGGGATACGACCAGCCGCTGCAATGGAACATCGGCAGCGTCCAGAGATACACGCTCGCGTCGGTCAGCCCGAAGGTCACGGCGTTGCCGAGAGCCTGGAGATAGCCACCGCGATGGCTGTAGACGGCGCCTTTCGGATCTCCGGTCGTTCCCGACGTGTAGAGCAGGCAGAGCGACTGCCATTCGTCCTCTGGACCGACCCAGGCATAGTCCGGATCGCCTTCGGCGAGCAGGGAATCGTAGGGCACAGCCCCGTCGATGCCGGTCTCGCCGATCGCCACCACCAGGACGGGCTCGGCGAAATCGGCGAGCGCCCGCGCGGCCAGCGCGGCGTACTCGGCCTCGACGATGAGCGCCCGGGCTCCGCCGTGCCGGAGCGAGAATGCGATCGTCGCCGGGTCCAGACGGGTGTTCAGCGGATTGAGGACCGCGCCGAGCATCGGGACGGCGAAATGCGCCTCGATCATCTCGGACACGTTCGGTGCCAGGATCGCGACGGTGTCGAGCGATCCGATGCCCCGACCGGCGAGGCCCGCGGCGAGGCGGCGGCAGCGCCCGTACAGGTCCGCATAGGTGAAGCGGCGGCTTCCGTCGATGACCGCAATCCGTGCCCCGCATGGGGGGGCGGCGCGCGCCCACAGGCTCACCGGGGTCAGCGCGACGTATTTGGGTGGCCCGCGGCCGGAGCCCGACCTCGAACGGGTGGCGGCCGGCCTCGCGAAGCTCGGCGGGGATCGGTCCGGTCCTCCACCATCGAACTTGCTTGCCTTCTGATCGGGCGGTGAGCTTGGCGTGCGCTCCGTGCGACAATGATTTCGCGGGCCGTCACACCTGTCATTTGCGATTGCCGTGACAGCGTGGGCCGCGCGCGGATTCTGTTACCGGGCGCGATTGACGGGAAGACAACCCTGTCGGATGCCCTATCCTTGGCCGTGCGCGGCCGAGGCCGGATGCGATCGTCCGATCTGCGGGAGACGACAGTGGGGAACGACAACCTGCCGGTGGTCTCCAAAGAGACCGGCCGCGCCATGGCCGAGAGCAGTGTCGCCCGGGCGCGCGAGGCGTATGAGCGCTTCGCCGAGGCCGGCGAGATGGCGCTGAACGCCTTCGAGGCGTCGGCGGCACAGAGTTTCGAGGGCTGGCGCGCGGTCATGGGCTCGAGCCGCGAGACCGCGCACAATCTCGCCGATCGTCATGCGGCCGGTGCCCGCACGTTGCGCGAGCAATGGGACGATGCCGGCGCGCGGCTCTACAATGCCGTTGAGGACAACGCCGTCCATACCATGGCGGCGATGCGGGAGATCGGCCACCGGATGCTCGTGGCTTCGGACACGAATGTCCGTGCGGGCCTCGATTTCGCGGACCGCCTTGCCGCGGCAGCCGATGCCCGCGAGGTCGTGGCGCTGAACATCGCGTTCCTGCAGGAGCAGGCGCGTCGGCTCACCGACCAGATGGTCGACCTCCATCAGACGGCCAGCCGCCTCGCCCGCGAGGCCGCCGCGCGCACGGAGACTCCGTGACCGCCGCCGGCGCGGCGCCGGCTTCCGGACCCGAGACGAAGCTGCGGCTCGACGATCTGAGTCGCGCCGATGTGCCGTTCCGGACAGGCCATTTCCAAGCCTATGCGCCGCACGACTTCCATCGCATCGCTTACGTGGAATGGGGCGAAGCGGACAGCCCGCACGTGGTGATCTGCGTGCACGGCCTGAGCCGCCAGGGTCGCGACTTCGACGCGCTCGGCTATCGGCTGGCGAAGCTGGGCTACCGGGTCGTCTGTCCCGACCTGCCCGGGCGCGGTCTCAGCGGCTGGTTGAAGGATCCGGAACTCTACGGCCTGCCGCAATACGCCGCCGACATGGCGGCGCTCATCGCGCATCTCCGGGTTCCAGGGAAGATCGACTGGGTCGGCACCTCCCTCGGCGGCCTCACCGGAATGGTCCTGGCCGCCGCCGCACGCTCTCCGATCCGCCGGATGGTGATCAACGATATCGGCCCGTTTCTACCCTGGGCGCCCATCCGCGAGATCGGCTCGCGCCTGCGCGACGCGCCCCGGCTTCACCATAACCTGGCCTCGGGCGAGTCGCGCCTGCGCACGGTGCTGGGCGCATTCGGACCGCTCACCGACGAGCAATGGCGCCACATCGCCAAGTACAGCTTTCACCAAGTGCCGAACGGCGGCTGGCGGCCCCATTACGATCCCGGGATCGGCGACGCGTTCCGGCCCGGCCGAGTTTACAGTGTCAGCATGTGGCGCGACTGGGACGTCATAACCTGTCCCGTCCTGCTCCTGCGCGGAGAGCATTCGGACTTGCTCCTCGCTCCGACCGCCGATGAGATGACCCGCAGGGGACCTCCGACACGGCGCGTCGAGATCCCCCAGTGCGGCCACGCGC
>NZ_BACT01000263.1:0-4725 GCF_000333255.1 Methylobacterium sp. B1
GCGCCGGCCGCCAGGGCCGCGAAGGCCTCCGTGGGTGTCTGATAGCCCGGGAGGGAAACGAGACCGGCCGCGATGGTCGCGCCGATGACCGTCGGATCGGCGTTCGGCGACACCACGAGGCCTCCGCCGGCGGCCGCGACGTCGGCGACCTGCGATCGGCTGAGAACGGTGCCGGCGCCGACGAGCGCCCGTCCGGCGAGGCGCTCAGCGAGCACCGCGATGCTCCGCAGCGGGTCCGGCGAGTTGAGCGGCACCTCGATGAGGGTGAACCCGGCCCCGACCAGGGCCTCCCCGATCGCCGGCGCCTCGTCCGGCGTGAGTCCCCGCAAGATCGCCACGAGCGGGCAGCCCGCGAAGACCGCCTCGAACCGGTCGTGGATGGTCATGTCCGCAGACTCCAGATGGCGTGGATACCGGACGTGGTGGAACCGTCCGGCACGATCACCGCAGTCCCGCCCGCTTGCGCGATGGCGGCGGCGTAGAGCGCGGCCAGGGAACCGCCGCCGAGCAGATGGACCGGACGGCCCTGGAGGTCGTCACGGGTGCCGACATCGGCGCCGATCAGGATGCCGCTGGCGTAGGAGGCCGCGTCATCGGGGTCGAGGCGGTCGAGCAGCAGTCCCGAGCGGACCTCGAACAGGGTCGCGGCGAGGTTTCGGGAGGCGAGGCCCCGCCCGACGCCCGCGCGGAAGGCGGCTCCGTTCCCGACCTCACCGTCGAGCATCCCCGCCAGGATGCCCTGTGCGCGAAGCAGGGCGAAGATCTCTCCGGTCATCACGGTGGTGAAATCCGTGATCGCACCATCGACGGTCTCGATCCACTTGTTGTGTGTGCCCGGCTGACAGAACAAGGCCGTCGGCGGCGCTGAACCCGCTTCGATCGCACCGAAGACCTGGACCTCTTCCCCCCGCATCACATCGGGACGCTGTTCGTCCCGCAGGGCGACGCCGGGGACGATCCGCACGTCGGGCGCGGGTTCCACGCAGGCTTTCGCCAGGGCCGCGAGGGTTGCCGGCGCCGCGATGTAGGGCGCCGACAGCCAGCCCCGGTTGGATCCGACCATGCCGACCGCGATGACCGGGTGAGGCCCCAGCCGCGCGCGCAGATCCGCGATCTCCGCGGGGTAGTCGCCGGGCGCCAGGGAGAGGATCCCGCGTCCGTCCTGCAGGCTGTCGAGCACCGCTCCCGAGCCCGACACGGCGAAGGCCCGGCGGTTCGTGGTGCCCCAGTCGACGGCGATGTAGGCCGCGCGACCGTCCATGCCGTGTCTCCCCAGAATAGCGCTACCGTAACTTGTCTGAGTTAATCGGAGGGCGGCGCGTGGTCAAGTTCGGTCGAGCGACCGCCGCGACACGGTCGGCGACAGATATCACTGACGGGGGATTGTCGCGTGGTCCCCGGCGATTGCGATGGACTGTACCGTCACGGATCGGCGATATGGCGGCAAGAAATCAAACCCGGGAGGGACACGCTTGGCACGGGATGTAATCCTGGCGACCGATGGCCTGACGATGGAATTCCGTGGATTCCGGGCCGTCAACGGCGTGGCGTTGCAGGTGGAGCGCGGCACGATTCACGCGCTCATCGGGCCGAACGGCGCCGGCAAGACCACCTGCTTCAATCTGCTCACCAAGTTCCTGATCCCGACTTCGGGGACGATCCGCTACAAGGATCGCGACATCACCGGCCTCAAGGCGGCGGATGTCGCCCGGCTGGGGCTCGTCCGCTCGTTCCAAATTTCGGCGGTCTTCCCGCATCTCACCGTGATGGAGAATGTCCGCATCGCCCTGCAGCGGCGGCGGCGCGGCGATTCCTTCGATTTCTGGCGGCCCGAGCGGGTCCTGCGTGCGCTGAACGGCGAGGCGCTCGAACTGGTCGACGCGGTCGGACTCTCGGAGTTCGCCGACGTGCTGGCGGTCGAGCTGTCCTATGGCCGCAAGCGCGCGCTGGAGATCGCAACCACGCTCGCTCTCGATCCCGAGATGCTGCTCCTCGACGAGCCGATGGCCGGCATGGGCCACGAGGACGTGGACCGGACCGCCGCGCTCATTCGGCGCGTCTCGAAGGACCGGACGATCCTGATGGTCGAGCACAACCTGTCGGTGGTTGCTTCCCTCTCGGACCGGATCACCGTGCTGGCCCGCGGCCAGGTGCTGGCCGAGGGGGACTACGCCACGGTCTCGAAGGATCCGCGTGTGGTCGAAGCGTATATCGGGGCGGGACATGCGTGAGGCGGCTCTCAAGACACCTCCGGCGGCCGCGACCGGCGCGCTCCTCACCGTCCGCGGATTGGAAGGCTGGTACGGCGAGAGCCACGTGCTCCACGGGATCGACATCGATGTCCGGACCGGTGAAGTCATCACGCTGCTCGGGCGTAACGGCGCCGGAAAGACCACGACGCTGAGGGCCATCATCGGCATCCTCGGCAAGCGCGCCGGCTCGATCGTCTACGACGGCGTCGAGACCATCCGCATGGCGTCCCGGAACATCGCCCGCCTCGGAATCGGCTACGTCCCGGAGGAGCGGGGCATCTTCGCGAGCCTCACGGTCCACGAGAACCTGATGCTGCCGCCGCGGGTGAAGCCGGGGGGCATGTCGGTGGACGAGATCCATCAGCTCTTCCCGAACCTGAAGGAGCGCGCCGGCAGCCAGGGCACCAAGCTCTCCGGCGGCGAGCAGCAGATGCTGGCGATCGGACGCATCCTGCGCACCGGTGCCAAGCTGATCCTCCTGGACGAACCGACGGAGGGACTGGCGCCGGTCATCGTCCAGCAGATCGGCCGGACCATCCAGCAATTGAAGGCGCAAGGCTACACCATCGTTCTGGTGGAGCAGAACTTCCGCTTCGCCCAGACCCTGGCGGACCGGCATTTCGTGATCGAGCAGGGGCGGGTGGTCGATATGATCCCCAATGCCGAGCTTGACGCCAATATCGACAAGCTCCACGCCTATCTCGGCGTCTGAAGCCCGTTCGCAAAAACCGTAGAAGCGCCAACAATCGGCGCCCCGATACTCGGCTGGCGGAGATCCGCCGCGCCGTTACAAGGATGGAAACGAAAATGTTCGGACGTATCGCCCGGCCCGCGACCCTCGCCGCCCTCGCCGGCGCCCTGATGATGGGCACCGCTGCTGCGCAGACGAACGTGAAGATCGGCATCCTGGGCGATCGATCGGGCGCCTATTCCGACATCAGCGGCGAGGGCTCGGTCGTGGCCGCGAAGCTCGCCGTCGAAGACTTCAAGCCGGACGCTCACGGCCTGAAGGTCGAGATCGTCTCGGCCGATCACCAGAACAAGCCGGATGTCGGGGCGGCCATCGCCCGGCAATGGTATGACCGCGACAACGTCGACATGATCACCGACGGGGTGACCTCCTCGGTGGCGCTGGCCATCAGCCAGGTCACCAAGGAAAAGAACAAGGTCTTCATCGACACCGGCGCCGGCACCGCCGACCTCACCGGCCCGCAATGCACGCCGAACACCATCCATTGGGTCTACGACACGGTGGCGCTGGCCAACGGCACCGGCGGCGCCATGGTGAAGCGCGGCGGCAATACGTGGTTCTTCCTCACGGCCGATTACGTTTTCGGCCAGACGCTTCAGCGCGACACCAGCGCCGTGATCACCAAGAACGGCGGCAAGGTCGTCGGCTCGGTGAAGACGCCGTTCCCGACCTCGGACTTCTCGTCCTTCCTGCTTCAGGCGCAGGGCTCGGGCGCCAAGGTCATCGGCCTGGCCAATGCCGGAACCGACACGATCAACGCGATCAAGCAGGCGGGCGAGTTCGGCATCACCGAGGGCGGGCAGGCGCTGGCCGGCCTTCTGGTCTTCTCCTCCGACGTGCATTCGCTGGGCACCAAGGTCGCCCAGGGTCTCGTGCTCACCGAGCCGTTCTACTGGGACCTGAACGATCAAACCCGCGCCTTCTCGGACCGCTTCGCCAAGCAGATGAAGGGTGGCTCGAAGCCCACCGCCAACCATGCCGGCGTCTACTCGGACGTGCTCCATTACCTGAAGGCGGTGGCCGAGCTGAAATCCACCACCGACGGCGCCGCCACGGTCGCCAAGATGAAGGCGATGCCGACCGACGATCCGCTGTTCGGCAAGGGCGTGATCCGCGCGGACGGCCGCAAGATCCACGACATGTACCTGTTCGAGGTCAAGAAGCCCGCCGAGTCGAAGGGCGAGTGGGATCTTTACAAGAAGCTCGAGACGATCCCGGGCGATCAGGTCTTCCGGCCGCTCAACGAGGGCAATTGCCCCCTCGTGAAGGGTTGACGGTGGGATCGGGGCGCGGAGAACGGCCATGACCACGATCTTCGGAGTGCCGACGCAGGCCCTGTTCGGGCAATTGCTGCTCGGCCTGATCAACGGCTCGTTCTACGCGATCCTGTCGCTGGGGCTCGCCATCATCTTCGGGCTCCTGAACATCATCAACTTCGCCCACGGCGCGCTCTACATGATGGGCGCGTTCGTGGCCTGGATGCTGCTCACCTATGTGGGCCTGGGCTACTGGTGGGCGTTGGGTCTCGCGCCCCTCGTGGTGGGCGCCTTCGGCATCGTGCTGGAGCGGGTGCTCATCGCCCGGCTCTACAAGCTCGACCACCTCTACGGACTTCTGCTGACCTTCGGGCTGGCGCTGATCATCCAGGGCCTGTTCCGCAACCAGTACGGCGTCTCGGGGCTGCCCTACGCGATCCCGGCGGAGCTCTCCGGCGGCCAGCGG
>NZ_BACT01000262.1:0-1082 GCF_000333255.1 Methylobacterium sp. B1
ATGTCGCAGGCCAAGCCATAACCCTGATCGACCGCCTGCCGCGCGGTGCCACGATCACGCGAGAGTGCCATCCATCCCGCGTCGGTGATGATCCAGCCCTTGTCCCGCTGATGCCCGATCACCGTCGCGAGAACGGTGAGGGCGATGTCGTCGATCGTGCAGGAGCCGACGCCCGCCTGGAACAAGTCGCCAATCATGAACACGCCGGCGCGCACCTCCGTGACGCCCGCGAGGGTCTCCGCATACCGGGCGGTGGGTGTCGATCCGACGCTCACGACAGGGCAGGGGAGGCCGGCGCCGCGCAGGATCTGCGCCGCCGCGACGGCGGCCACGCGCTCGGCCTCGGCCGCCCGACGAAGGGCGGCGGGATCGCTCAGCCCATAGCTGTCGCCGGCATGGAGCAGCACGCCGCGCAGGCTCGCGCCGTCCGCGACCGCGCGGCCGATGGCGACGAGCGTTTCGGCATCCCGCGGCCCGACCCCGGAGCGATGTCCATCGGCATCCACCTCGATCAGCACCGGCAGGGCATCGCCGCTGCGCCGGCTCCAGGCCGCCACAGCCTCGGCCTGGGCTGCCGAATCCAGGACGATCGCCAGATCCGCCCCCCAGCGCTGTCGGATGGCTCCGACCCGATCGAGCTTCTGCGGTGCGATGCCGACGGCGTAGATCATGTCGCGCACGCCGCCTTCGGCGAAATACTCGGCCTCCCGGAGCGTCGAGACCGTCGCGGGCCCAGCGGGACCGGCCATCGCCCGGCGCGCGACCTCGAGGGATTTGGCCGTCTTGAGATGCGGGCGCAGGGTGACGCCCAGCCCGTCGAGATGCCTGCGCATCCTGTCGACATTCGCCTGCAGGATGTCGGCGTCCAAGAGGAGGCACGGTGTCTCCAGCCCGTCAAAACCGCCGCCACAGGGCGATACCGCAGTGTCACCGATCATCTACCGCTCCCGACCTATCCGACGCGAGAGGCTGATAGGCGAGCCTCGGCGCCGGTCCCAGCCGTCGGGACCCGTACGTGTCTTCAGGCAGATCGCTGCAATGCCGCCACGTAGGCGCAGCATCGCGCGCCACGTCGTCCGCCC